>JAPSJS010000088.1 GCA_031178065.1 Altererythrobacter sp. | reverse complement strand
ATGGCGACCGGCGTCGCGCCCGAACTGCAGCCGGGCGGGACGACCGAGGTGACTCTTACCGTCTCAGGCGGCGACAAGACCACGTTCGAGGCTGAGATCCGCGGCCCCGGGGAAGAGCGCTGAGCGAAGCGGTCGCTCCTGTCGCCGCGCCGGTATGCCCGGCCGGCGGCGAGCGGCCGCTCACGCCGGGCGAGATCGCGCTCGCTCGGACCATCTTCGGCGACGCGATCGACTATGCGAAGGTCACCATCCGCCGGCGCAAGTTCTTTCCCTTTCAGCCGCGCAAGATCACAATGGCGCCACGCGGGCACCTGCACTTCCACCCTCTGGGCGAGGCGTACTGCGACGACTTCGCGCAAGTCTCGGTCATCCGGCAGGGGCTCTTCATCCACGAGATGGTCCACGTCTGGCAGGCGCAGAGGAAGGGAAGCTGGTGGCTCGTCTTCAACCGCATGCCCTGGGCGCGCTACGACTACAGCCTCAAGCCCGGGTGGCCGCTCGATCGCTACGGCATCGAGCAGCAGGCAGAGATCGTGAAACACGCGTTCTGGCTGCGCAACGGCGTGAGGCTAGCCGGTGCTCCGGACGCCAGGGTCTATGATCTGCTAGTCAGGTTTCCCGGCGCCACTTGAGAGCCGCGGTTTTCGAACGCTCCTGCCCACAGACAGGGTGAAGGGCCGCCCTTAAGCGGCGGCCCTTTTTGATCGGATCCAGGACGGATCAGAAGTAGTCGCGATAGCGGTCGTCGTTGCGGCAGTCGTCATCGACGTAGCGGCCGTTGCGGTCGTACCAGCCGTCGCAGTCGTTGTCCTTGTCCTTGAAGTAGCCTGCGACGCCGCCGATCGCGGCGCCGGCAATGGCGTAGGTTTCGATGTCCTCTCCGGTAATCGCGGCGAGGCCGGCACCCGCGGCGGCCCCGACGCCGGCACCCTCGACGGCGTAGTTCTCCGCGCAGGCCGTAAGCCCGAGCGACGAGACAAACAGCGCCGGGGCGAGCAGCATTGTGGCTTTCATAGTGGTTCTCCGTTGCATCCCTGTGCTGAGTGCTACGGGCTGCGCCGACGATGGTTCCGTAAGGGCGCCGCCGAGGCGGTGAATCGAGAACCCGGTCAGTCGTATGTGACGCCGGGCAGCCCCTGCCCGCCATCGGTGATGAAGGCGTCGATCCGCTGCTCCAGTACTGGCAGAGGTACGGATCCCAGCGAGAGCACGACGTCGTGGAACTTGCGGATGTCGAACCGTTGGCCCAGCGCCTCTTCCGCTTTCGCGCGCACGCGGCGGATCGTCATTTCGCCGAGCTTGTAAGCCAGTGCCTGACCCGGCCAGCTTATGTAGCGATCCACCTCGGTCTGGACCTCATGGCGCGACAGCGCCGTGCGGCTGGCGAGGTAGTCGAGCGCCTTCTCGCGGCTCCAACCGTAGTGGTGGACCCCGGTGTCGATCACCAGTCGCGCGGCGCGCCACATCTCGTAGCTGAGCTGGCCGAACCGTTCGTAAGGCGTGCGGTAGATGCCCATCTCGTTGCCGAGATACTCGACGTAGAGCCCCCAGCCCTCACCGAAACCGGAGAAGTAGGTCTGCCTGCGGAACGGCGGCGCCTCCGCCTGTTCGAGCGCCACACCGGCCTGGAAGCTGTGCCCCGGGATGCATTCGTGCAGCGTCAGTGCCGGGATGTTGTAGAGCGGCCGCGACGGAAGATCGTAGGTGTTCATCATGCAAGCCTCGAGCCCGCCGCGCCCTGCGGTGTAGAACGGCGCGATCGCGTCGGGCACGGGACGAATGGTGAAACGGTGTCGCGGAAGGAAACCGAAGTAGTCGGCGATCACCCCGTCGACCCGCTTCGCCGCGTAGGCCGACACGCCCATCAGCTCATCCGGGGTGTCGGCGACGAACTGCGGGTCGGTGCGCAGGAACTGCACGAATTCGGGCAAGGTGCCTTCGAATCCGGCGTCCGCCTTCACCTTCTCCATCTCGGCCGTGATTCGTGCGACCTCGATCAGGCCGATCTCGTGGACCTCCTCCGCCGTCAGGCTGAGGGTCGTGTACTGCTCGATCTGCTGCTGATAGTAGGCCGCGCCCTCCGGCATCTCTTCCGCTGCGAGCGTAGTGCGCGTCTGGGGTAGATATTCGTTGCGGAAGAAGTCGAGCAGCTTGGCATACGCCGGCGTGACGCTTTCGGCGATTGCCGCGCGGCCCGCCGCCTTGAGCCGCTCGGCCTCCGCCGCAGAAATGCGCTGGGGCATCTCGGCGAAGGCGGTCCAGAACGGGCTGTCCTCGACATTCTCGACCGCGTTCGACGCGATAGAGGCATCCCGTCCCTCGAGTGTCACGCGCGGCACGCTGAACCCGCGCTCCAGTCCGGCACGCGCATTGGCGATGTGCTCGTCGAAGTAGCGGGGAATGTCGCGCATGCGCCCGATATAGCGCTCGTACTCCTCCACGGTGGTGAAGCCCGATCGCGGGGCGAGATAGCTCCAGAAGCTGCTGTCGCTATCGAACGGCATTTCCCATTCGCGAAAACGCGCGTCACCGATATCGCTTTCCAGCAGGGTGCGGAAAACCGCGACGTCCGTTCGCGACGACGGGCTGAGGGCGTCCTCGTCCAGCGCGGTCAGCCGCTGCAGGAACTCCTTCGCCTTGGCGGCGCGCGCCATGTGCGCCTCGGGTGTGACCGATGCCAGTTCGCTCCCGGGCGCGGTGCTTCCGTTGCCTTCCTCCACCTGCTTGTACTGCGCCAACTGGTAGGCATAGTACTCGCCGGTCAGTGCGGAGAGCCGATCGTCGGCCGTTTCCTGCGCCTGCAGCGGCGCGACGACGCAGGCGGCAACAACTGCCGCCGGAAACGCAAACCTCATCGATCCTCCCTTCGAACCTTGTCGTTACTTGGCGACGCTCACCATGGCGGGCCGCAGCAGGCGATCCTTGATCATGTAGCCGGACTGCAGCTCCTGCACGATCGTGCCGGGCTCCTGCCCCTCGCCGGCCGGAACTTCCATCATCGCCTGGTGGACGTTGGGGTCGAGCGGCAGGCCGGTCGCGGCGATGCGCGTGATGCCGTGCTGGCCGAAGACCTTCTCGAGCTCGCGCTGCGTTGCTTCGATCCCGGCGAGGAAGCGGCTCATCTTCTCGTCCTGGCGATATTCGGCCGGAACCGAATCGAGTGCACGGGCGAGATTGTCCGCAATTGAAAGGATATCCCGCGCAAAACCCGTGGCGGCGTAATTTCGTGCGTCCTGCACGTCCTTCTCCAGCCTCCGCCGGACGTTCTGAGTCTCGGCGCGGGCGTAGAGCACGTCCTGCTTCGCCGCGTCGAGATCGGCGCGCAGCGCAGCGAGCGCGCCCTCGACGTCGCCTGCTTTATCGCCATCTTCCGCGTCGCCATCGTCGAGGAATTCCTCGGGCACGCCTTCGAGTTCCTTTTCAACGGCCTCGTCGTGCGGCCGCTTGTCATTGTCGCTCATGATTTTTCGTGTCTATCCGATGAGTTTACCCAGGGATCGGGCGGTGAAGTCCACCATGGGGACGACCCGCGCGTAATTCAACCGAGTCGGGCCGATCACGCCCAGCACGCCGACCACCCTGCCCTCGCGATCACGATAGGGTGATGCGATGACCGAAGAGCCGCTGAGCGCGAACAGCCGGTTCTCGCTGCCGATGAAAATTCGCGTCGCCTCCGCCTCGCGTGCACTTTCAAGCAACTCGGCGACCGATTGCTTGTTCTCCAGGTCGTCGAGCAGCGACCGGACGCGTTCGAGATCGGAGAGCGCGGCCTCGTCGAGGAGTTTCGCCTGTCCGCGCACGATCAGGACCGGGCGCTGCGCCGCGTCCTCGCTCCATACCGCGAGTCCACGTTCCACCAGACTTTGGCTCGCCTCGTCGAGTTGCGAGCGACCGGAAGCGATTTCGCTGCGCATGGCCGCCACCGCCTCGGGAAGCGTTCTGCCGGCGAGGCGCGCAGTGATGTAGTTGCTCGTCTGTTCGAGCAGTTGCGGCGAGACGCCCTCGCCCAGCTCGATCACGCGGTTTTCAATTGCCCCATCTTCGCCGACCAGCACCGCCAGCACCCGCCCTTGCCCGAGATTCACCAGACTGAGCTGCGCAAGGCGGGGCTCCAGGCGCGGCACCATGACCATGCCCGCTGCGCCGGAGATGTCCGACAGAATCGCGCTCGTCTGTTCGAGCGCCTGCTCGATCGGGCCCGGTTCGGCGAGCCGCCGCTCGATTGCATTGCGCTCCTCGCGAGTCGGCTCGGCAACCTGCATCATCCCGTCGACGAACAGGCGCAGTCCGCTTTCGGTCGGCATGCGCCCGGCGCTGGTATGCGGCGCGGCAAGCAAGCCCAGTCCTTCAAGGTCGGCCAGTACCGAGCGGATCGAAGCTGGAGAGAGATTGAGGCCGCCTTCGCCAGCGAGCGCCCTCGACCCGACCGGTTGTCCGCTGTCGAGATAGCCCTCGACCACCAGTCGGAATATCGCCCGGGCGCGGTCTGTCAGTTCGGTGACGGGTGGTGTGGGCATCGGTCCGACTTAAACGCAATCGCCAGACTTTCAATTTCCCTGTTCGTTCCACCCGTGGTGAAATCGAAGATGGCCATTGGCCAAGGGCCGTATTTTCTTCTAGCGCCGCGCGAGACGCAAGGACGGCGCTCGAAATTCGAGGCGAACGGACCTTTGCGATTCTTTTTGGAGACTTTCATGCGACTTTCCGGACGCGCGCCCGACGAGATGCGCGCTATCACCATCGAGACCGGCTTTACCCGGCATGCCGAAGGCTCGTGCCTGATCGGGTTCGGCGATACGCGCGTGCTCTGCACCGCGAGCATCGAAGAGCGCACGCCGCCATGGCTGCGCGGCAAAGGCGAAGGTTGGGTCACGGCCGAATACTCGATGCTGCCGCGTGCCACGCACACGCGCGGCCAGCGCGAGGCGGCGAAAGGCCGGCAGTCCGGCCGTACGCAGGAAATACAGCGCCTTATCGGCCGCAGCTTACGCGCCGTGGTCGATCTCAAGAAGCTCGGTGAGCGTCAGATCACCCTCGATTGCGACGTCATTCAGGCCGACGGCGGTACGCGTACCGCAGCAATCTCCGGCGCGTGGATCGCGCTGCGCATTGCCGTGGACGGCCTGATCAAGAGCGGCGCGCTCACCGAAGATCCGATCGAGGCGCAGGTCGCGGCGGTGAGCTGCGGCATCTGTCGGGGAACGCCGGTGCTCGACCTCGACTACGACGAAGACAGCACCGCCGATGCCGATGCGAATTTTGTCTTGATTTCGGGCGGCAAGATTGCCGAAGCCCAGGCGACCGCAGAGGGCGCGTGCTACGATGAAGAGGGCTTGCTCCGCCTCCTGCGCCTGGCGCGGATCGGCTGCGACCGAATCTTCGCAGCCCAACTGGATGCTGTGAAGAAATGACCCGTCGTCTCGGTTCCGGCAGCCTTGTGATCGCCACGCATAACGCGGGCAAGCTGAAGGAAATCCAGGCACTGCTCGATCCGTACGGGGTGAAGTGCCTCAGTGCGGGATCGCTCGGCCTGCCGGAGCCGGCCGAGACGGGCACGACTTTCGTCGAAAATGCGCTGATCAAGGCGCGGGCAGCGGCCCAAGCCTCCGGCATCGTCGCACTCGCCGACGACAGCGGACTCTCGGTCGCGGCGCTCGATGGAAGGCCGGGCGTCTACACCGCGGACTGGGCGGAACGGCAGTGGTTCGAGGGCGAGCCGGGCCGGGACTGGTACATGGCCATGGGCAAGGTTGAAGGGATGCTTGCGCAGCAGGGACCGGACGTGCCCCGCGACGCGGCGTTCCGCTGCGTGCTCGCAATCGCCTGGCCCGACGGAGAACACGCGGTCTATGAAGGAACGGCGCCAGGTACACTCACCTGGCCGCCGCGCGGAACTCTCGGTTTCGGTTACGATCCCGTCTTCGTGCCTCAGGGTTACGAGCAGACTTTCGCCGAAATCACGCCTGAGGAAAAGCACCGCATCAGCCACCGCGCGGACGCCTTCGCGAAGCTCGTGGCAGAGCAGTTCGGCGCGAGCTGACTCTCCGCGAAGGTGGGACCGCAAGCGATCGCAACGGCACAAGGCCCGCTTTCACCGGGGAGCAGCAGCGTGCTAGAGGATCTGCCGTGGCACGCGCACTCTACATCCATTGGCCCTTCTGCCTGAAGAAGTGCCCCTATTGCGACTTCAACAGCCATGTGCGCGACGGGGTCGATCACGCGGCATGGCGGCGCGCGCTAGTGGCGGACATGCGGCACGAAGCGGCGCTCGCGGGCGGCGAACCGCTCACCTCGATCTTCTTCGGCGGCGGTACACCCTCGCTGATGCCGCCTGCGCTGGTCGCTCACCTGCTCGCAGAGGCGGAGCGGCTGTGGGGCTTCGCAGACGAGATCGAGATCACGCTCGAAGCGAACCCATCCTCGGTCGAGGCGGCGGCCTTCGGGGATCTTGCCGCGGCAGGAATCAACCGCGTGTCGCTCGGCCTGCAGGCGCTCGACGACGCGGCGCTGCGGTTCCTCGGGCGGCTGCATGACGTTCGCGAAGGCCTCACCGCGCTAGAGATCGCCCAGCGGCGTTTCGCGCGGGTCAGCTTCGACCTGATCTACGCCCGTCCCAGACAGACCGCTGCCGAGTGGCAGGTCGAGTTGACCCGTGCGCTCGGCTTCGGGACTGACCACCTCTCGCTCTATCAGCTCACGATCGAACCCAACACGCGTTTCGCCACAGATGTCCGGCTCGGTCACTTCGCTCCGCTTGACGACGATCCGGCAGCGGAGTTGTTCGAGCTTACCCGCGCGATCACGGCCAACGCAGGGCTTCCCGCCTACGAGGTCAGCAACCATGCCCGGCCCGGGCAAGAAAGCCGGCACAACCTCACGTACT
>JAPSJS010000039.1:19628-28121 GCA_031178065.1 Altererythrobacter sp. | reverse complement strand
GCGCACGCGGCCGCAGCGATCAAGCACCACTTCTGGGATCGGGACGACGTTCTGGAAGGAATGCTGCCCGAGGTTCCCGACGATCCCTCGCATCCGGCGGGGTCGAAACACACGCCGCCACAGCTTGAAGTTCCCGCTCGTGCAGCAGGCGACTGACCTCGCCCATCGCCCCTTGGGGATCGCCGTAGCGTTTGCCGCTGCGCCAGGCGCGCAGTTGGCTCTCGTTGTAAGCGGTTGTCTGCCACGCGAGCGGCGGTCCGCCAGCACCTGCGCCGGCGAGATCGCGGCCGTGGCATGCGGTGCAGGCCGGCAAGCTGCGGGTAGGGTCCCCCGAAAAGACGAGTTGCCGCGCAGCGGTGGTGCAGGTCGGCGCGTTCGCGGCCTGGCCGAGCGGGGCTTCCATGTCGGCGTAGTAGCTCGCGACGGCATTGCGCGCGTCCCACGAGAGGCGTGCCGCGATCGCCTCCATCTCTGCATGCCGTCGCTGCCCGGCCTCGTAGAGTTCGAGCTGGCGGACGGAATAGCCCGGGTCGAGCCCGGCGAGCCGCGGCGTCAGCTTGCCGTCGCCTTCTCCCTCGATCCCGTGGCAGACGATGCAGGCATTGGCCGCGCCGGCGTCGCCGCCGGACAGTGCGATCAGTTCGCCGCTCTGCTCGAAGGGGCCAGCGGCGGGCGCAGTATCGGTGCAGCCCGTGGAGAGCCCCGTGAAGAGCATTGCCGCGGCCATGGCGAAGGTCGTGTTCTTCACTCTCCCCATCGTGGGCAGGAACCGGCGCCGGGCGTGAACGGTTCCCCAATCTAATGGGGGAGCGCGATGCAACGATCGGATCTCGTAGAGTGCGGCACGTCGCGGTGGCGGCCTTGCTGACAGTGGCCGCATGCAAGCCGCCGCCCGATGACCGCACGTCGCTACCCGCCGACGCCGCTGAACGGGGCAAGGCGGTGATCGAGCGCGTATCCTGCGGGTCGTGCCATGCGATCCCCGGCGTCGACTGGCCACGTGGGGGTGCGGGCCCTTCGCTCGAAGGCTTCGACGATGTGGGGCTGATCGCCGGGGCGCTGCCCAATACGCCAGGCAACCTGGCTGCCTTCGTCCGCGATGCGCCTGCGACCAAGCCCGGCTCCACCATGCCGCCGATGCCGATTACCCCCGCCGAGGCGCAGGACGTCGCGGCATATCTCTACGGGATGAAGGATGAATAAGGGCGTTGCATCCGGGATTATGGAGGCGCTGTGGGGCTGGCCGCCGCCTGTACTCGATCCGGCGGGACCCTATGCCAGCAGCGTCACGACGCTGGCCTGGGCGCTGTTCGCCATGGGGGTGCTTGTCACGGGCATCGTAGTCGCGGCGCTCTATGTCGCGATCAGGGGGCCGGAACGCTGGCGGAGGAAGCTGGGCGGTGAGAAGGCGGTGTGGATTGGGGGGATCGCCTTTCCAGCCGTGGTCCTCACCGGCCTGCTGATCTGGGGCTTGGCGCTGACCGCATCGCTGACCGAGCCGATCACCGGGCGCGAGGCGCGCGTGCGGGTCACGGGCGAGATGTGGTGGTTCCGCGTGGAATATCTCGATCCGGCCGGCCGCGTGATCGTGCGCGATGCGAACGAACTGCACCTGCCGCTGGACCGGCCCGTGGTGCTCGAGCTGCGCTCGGCGGACGTCGTCCACAGCATCTGGATACCGCACCTGTCGGGCAAGATGGACATGGTGCCGGGGCGGATCAATCAACTGCGGGTGGAAGCGAGCCGGACCGGCAGGTTCGGCGGCGTCTGCGCCGAATATTGCGGCGGACCGCACGCCCTGATGGGCTTCGTGACGGAGGTTCACGAAGCGGCGAACTACGACCGCTGGCTGGCGGCGCAGGCGGCGCGGCAGGCCGGAGCGGTCGCACCCGGCGCGACGCCCGGAGAGCCGGCGGCGGTCGCGCGCGATCCCCAGGTTCCCGAACGCTACGATCCGGCGCGCGGGTGGGCGCTGTTCCGCGATACCGGCTGCGCTGCCTGCCACCGCATCGCGGGGACGGAGGCGAACGGCCTCGCCGGCCCCGACCTCACCCACGTCGGCAGCCGGCTGAGCCTGGGCGCCGGAATTCTGCCCAACCACCGCGGCACGATGATGGGCTGGATCGCCGATAGTCAGTCGATCAAGCCGGGCAATCGCATGCCCAGCTACGACCGGCTCTCGGCCGAAGAACTCGGCCATATCGCCGCTTTCCTGGAAGCGCAGAAGTGAGCGAAACCGGCTTCGACCACGCGCTCTACGACCGCTTTCCCACGACCGGTCCGCGCCCGGAGGGGGAGCTGGAAAAGCTGGAGAAAGCCTGGCGCGTGCCGCCGGGCTGGGGCCTGCTGACCGAGGTCAACAACAACTACATCGGCTTCTGGTACGTCGCGGTCGCGTTCCTGTTCTTCATCCTCGCCGGCATTCTCGCGCTGGTCATGCGTGTGCAGCTGGCGGCGCCGCTGCAGGACATCGTGCCGATGGAGACCTACAACCAGGTCTTCACCATGCACGGCACGGTGATGATGTTCCTCTTCGCCGTTCCGATGGTGGAGGCGATCGGCGTGCTGCTGCTGCCGCAAATGCTCGGCGCGCGCGACCTGCCGTTCCCGCGCCTCTCTGCCTTTGCCTTCTGGGCCTACGCGATCGGCGGAATCTCGTTCTTCCTCTCGCTGTTCGTCGGCCTCGCGCCCGACGGCGGCTGGTTCATGTACCCGCCGCTCACCTCGATCGCGTTCTCCCCCGGGATCAATGCCGACTTCTGGTTGCTCGGCATCGGCTTCATCGAGATCTCCGCCATTGCGGGCGCGATCGAGATCATCGTCGGCGTTCTGCGCACCCGTGCGCCGGGCATGACGCTCGACCGCATGCCGATGTTCGCCTGGGCGATGCTGGTCTTCGCCTTCATGATCATCCTCGCGTTCCCGTCGGTGATCCTGTGCACTCTGCTGCTAGAGCTGGAGCGGGCGTTCAACTGGCCGTTCTTTGATCCCACCCGCGGCGGCGATCCGCTGCTCTGGCAGCACCTGTTCTGGTTCTTCGGCCATCCGGAGGTCTACATTATCTTCCTGCCCGCTGCCGGGCTCATGAGCATGATGGCGACAACCGTCGTGCGGAAGAGCCTCGTGGGTTACCGCCTCAATGCGCTGGCGCTTGTGGCGACGGGCTTCATCAGCTTCGGCGTCTGGGCGCATCACATGTTCGCGACCGGCATGCCGCGGGTCGCCACCGGCTATTTCTCGGCGGCTTCGATGGCGGTCAGCCTGCCGGCGGGAATCCAGGTATTCTGCTGGATCGCCACGCTCGCCAGCGGGCGCATTCGCTGGAATACCGTGTCGCTGTTCGTGATCGGCAGCGTGCTCGTCTTCACCATGGGCGGGCTGACCGGCGTGATGGTGGCGATGGTGCCGTTCGACTGGCAGGCGCACGATACCTACTTCATCGTCGCGCATCTCCACTACGTCCTGATCGGCGGAATGGTGTTTCCGATGTTCGCCGCCTTCTATCACTGGGCCGGGCTAACGAGCCGGAACGCGCTGTCGGAACGGGTCGGGAAGTGGGTGTTCGCGCTGATGTTCGCGGGCATCCACATCGCATTCCTGCCGATGCATCTCACCGGGCTGATGGGGATGCCGCGGCGCGTCTATACCTACCTGCCGGACCGGGGTTTCGACCTGCTGAACCTAATTTCGACCGTCGGCGCCTTCGTGATGGCCGCGGGCGTGGCGCTGTTCGTCTTCGATCTCGCGCGCCGCTTCCGCTTCACGGTCGGTAAGGACGCCGGCAACGTCTACGGCGCGGGCACGATCGACTGGCTACCGACGGGGCTCTACTCGGTCCGTTCGATCCCAGTGATCCGCAGCCGCGAGCCGCTGTGGGACAATCCCGAGATCTGCCGCGATGTGGAGGAGGGGCGCTATTTCCTCCCCGGAACCGTGACCGGTCTGCGGGAGACGATCATCACCTCGCCCGCCAATGCCGAGCCCGAATATCTCCAGATCATGCCGGGGCCGTCGCCCTGGCCGGTGGCTTCGGCGGTGTTCACCGCGGGCTTCTTCCTGTCGCTGACCGTGCAGGCTTATACCTTCGGCTTCACCTGCGCCGCCGTCGCCGTGTTCGCGACCCTGCGTTGGCTGTGGGAGACCGATCGCCCGGTTCGAAAGCGGACGGCGGACATCGGCGCCGGCATCGAAGTGCCAATCCAGATCCCGGGCCCGAAGAGCCATGGCTGGTGGGCGCTGAATTCGCTCATGGCAGTGATTGGAATGATCGCGCTGATGGCGGGCTTCGCCTATCTCTACCTCTACGGCATCCATCCGGATGTGTGGATCGCCCCGCCTGCCGTGCTGACGACCGGCGCGATCATGGCCCTGCTTCTGCTGGCGCTCGTCGCCGCGTGGGCGGGGCGGCGCGTGCTTGCGCGGCACGAGGAGGGCACCTTCGCCGGCCAGGCACCCTGGCTGCTGGCCGTCACCAGCGCGGCGCTTGCGGGCGCTGCCTGCTGGCTCGACATCGAGACGTGGAACGCAGCCGGCCTTGCGCCGACGAACAGCGGGCAGGGTGCGACCGTCTTCGCGATGATCGCGCTCCAGGGCGGCGTGGTATTCGTCGGCGCGATCATGGCGCTCTATCTCGGCCTGCGCAGCGGGCGCGGGCTGCTCAGGCCGCCGGTCAACACGACGATGGACATCGTCTCGCGCTTCCTCGCCTTCGCCGCGCTGCAGGGGCTCGGGTTCGCGGTTCTCACCCGGCTGGCACCGGGGCTCCCAGGATGAGCGAGTTCGACAACCGTACCGATTGGATCGCCGTCGTCGCCGCGTTGGTGATCTGGACCGCGCAGTTCATGGCGAAGTGGGCGGCCAGCGTGATTTTCCCGGAGGCCGCGCCGGGCCGCATTATCGGGCTGCTGCTGTCGCTCGTCGGGCTGGCCGCGCTCGCGTGGCTATGGCATGCGCGACAGGTTCGCTCGCTGTGGACGACGGCGGGTCTGGCGATCGCCATCGCCGCGCTCGCAACGCTGTTCGACACGCTCCCTGCGCTGTTCGGTTAGAGTGTGGCGAGGAGGCCCAGCCCCAGGCCGAACAGCAGGATCACCGCCGCGGAATCGTAGCCCATTTTCAGCACCGTACGATCGCGGTGTTCGAGAAGGCCGACCAGGAAGATGCCGATCAGCGCGGCACCTAGAAGCGCCGAGACGACCTCGAAGGTGCCCAGCTCGTTGATCAGCGGCCCGCCGACGAACAGCACGTCGCCGAGCAGGATCAGCGACAGGTTGACGAAGTTCGTGCCGAGCACCTGACCGAAGGCCATCTCCGGACGGCGGAGCCGCAGGGCCGTAAGAATGGTCGCGAGTTCGGGGGTCGACGTGGCGAGCCCGATCAGCGCGAAGCCCACCAGCGCGCTCGCGATGCCGGTCTGTTCGGCGATCGCGTCTCCGGTTTGGGACAGGGTGTAGCCGGCGGCGAAGATCAGGCTGCCGTCGATCGCGACGCGCAGCCAAAGTGCGGCCGTGCCGATCGGAGCATCTTCGGTGTCGTCCGCCCCGCGTTCGACCTCGTCCATATCGACCGACCACGGTGAGCGTGCGTCGTAGCCGGTCGCCAGCCGGAAGCAGCCAATGCTCAGCGCGCAGATCGCCAGGCCGCCCGCGCCGACGCCCACGCCGAACACATCGACGTCGCCGATCGTGATCGCCAGCGCGACGGCGATCAGCACGAGCATGCACAGAGTCGCCATCATCATCGTCGAGGGCCGGGCGACGATGCCGGTCACCGCATGGCGCCCGAGCCATGCGTCCGCGATCGCGAGCAGGACCACGTTGATCGCCGCGCTGCCGAGCAGATTGTTCGCAGCAAGCGCCGGGTTCCCCATCACGGAGGCGGTCGCGACATTCGCTACCTCCGGCAGCGAGGTGATGCCCCCGAGCAGCAGCATCCCGACGAAGACCCGATCGATCCGCAGCCGTGCGGCGAGCGTGTCGAGATTGCGGGTCAGCCGGACACCGGCGAACCACACCACGATCCCGGCCACCAGGAATATCGCGGCGTTGGCCCAAAGCGGGTTCGAGGTGGCGTCGGTCAGCGGCATGGCTTGGGAACGGGGCCGGCCGCCGGGGCAGGCGGCGGTCCCCTAGAGAATGGGCTTCCCGCCGGTGACGCCAACCGTGGCCCCCGAGACATAGCTCGCCTCGTCCGCCGCGAGCATCACGTAGACGGGCGCCAGTTCGGCGGGCTGGCCAGGCCGGCCGAGAGGCGTGTCCTTGCCGAAGTTCTTCACCTGCTCGACCGGCATCGTCGAGGGAATGAGCGGCGTCCAGACCGGTCCCGGCGCCACGCAGTTCACTCTGATCTTCTTCTCGCCGAGCAACTGGGCGAGGCCGCCGGTGAAATTCTGGATGGCGCCTTTGGTGGTCGCGTAGGCAAGCAGCGTCGGCCGCGGCATATCCGCGTTGATCGAGGTCGTGTTGATGATCGCCCCGCCTTCGCCCATGTGCGGCAGTGCGGCCTTCACCAGATAGAACATCGCGTGGATGTTGACCGCGAAGGTCTTCTCCCATTCCTCGTCGGGAATATCCTCCACCTTCTCGTAAGTCATCTGGTGGGCGGCGTTGTTGACCAGGATGTCGATGCGCCCGAACAGTTCCGCGGCCTTGTCCGCGATCGCACGGCAGTGATCGGCCGAGGCGATGTCGCCCGGCACGAGCACGGCCTTGCGGCCCGCTTCCTCGACCCAGCGGGCGGTCTCCTTTGCATCCTCGTCCTCGCAGAGATAGGAAATCAGGACATCCGCACCCTCGCGGGCGAAGGCGATCGCGACCGCCCGCCCAATGCCGCTGTCGCCGCCGGTGATGATGGCCTTCTTGCCTTCGAGCCGGCCGGAGCCGCGATAGCTCTCCTCACCATGATCGGGCCGCGGGTCCATTGCATCGGTCGTGCCGGGGACCTGTTGCTGCTGGGCCGGCAGCGGCGGCGTTACGGTTTCGGGCGGTGTGGTCTGGTTCATGGGGAGCGTTCCTCGATCGACGTCTGCCAAGCAGTGCGAGCGTGCGGCGCCCCTTCGGTCGAGGCGCGGCCTCGGTTTTTGAAACGAGCCTTCCGAAGCCTCGTTCCTGAAAACCCGCGATCTCGGAACTGCGTGCAGAGGCTGCGCTTTCCTTCACTGTGTGAGACCGGCAGCCAAGGAGAGCCAAGCGATGAAAATCGGGGTCCTGACCTTCCATCGCTGCATCAATTACGGCTCCTACTGGCAGGCGCGCTGCCTGGTGGAAGGCCTGCGTGCGGAGGGCCACGATGCCGAACTGATGGACCACGACGCGCCTTCGGTGCGGCGGGCCGAATGGCAATGCGCCTTGCAGCCCTCGCTTCCGGTTCCCACGCGCTGCGCCGATCTGACGCGCTATGCGGCCAAGGCTCGCCGCTTCCTGAAGGCGTTCGAGGGGCTGCCGCGGTCCCGCCGCTTCGCGCTCGACCGGCCAGAGGAGGCCGGCACCTACGATGTGGTCGTGGTCGGCAGCGATGAGGTCTGGAACTTCCGCCATCCCTGGTACGGTTCCCGCCCGATCTTCTTCGGCGAGCGGCTGAACACGCGGCGGCTCGCGTCCTACGCCGCGAGCTTCGGCAACCACGATGCGGAAGACGGGATCGACCCTGCCTGGGCGGCCAAGCTGACCCGGTTCGACGCCTTGTCGGTGCGTGACGAGAACAGCCGCGCTCTCCTGCGCAGCGGTCTCGACCGGGAGGCGGAGCTGGTGCTCGATCCCTGCCTTCAGTTTCCCCCACGGCACGTATCGGGCAGCGGCGCCAGGGCGCCCTATCTGGCGGTCTACGGACACAGCTTTCCCGACTGGTTCGCCGCCGCCGTGAGGGAATGGGCCGAACGGGCCGGGCGCAAGATCGTGAGCATCGGCTACCGAAACGACTGGGCCGACGAACACCGGATCGAAGCCGGGCCCGAGGAATTCTCCGCCCTGATCGCGCATGCGGATTCGGTCGCCACCAACTTCTTCCACGGCTGCGTGTTCGCGCTGCATCATCGCCGGCCGTTCGTCTGCGCGCCTTCGGCATACCGCTTCAACAAGATCCGGGACCTCACGCGCACCCTGGTGGCGGAACGCCATCTGGTGAGCGAGGAGACGCCGCAAGCGGTCCACGCGGAGCTGCTCGGCAGCGAGTTCGATCCTGCGATCGGCGTGCGGATCGAGGAACTGCGCGGGCATTCGGGCCGCTACGTCAGGTCGATCCTTGGCTGAGCAGGCGCTCGCCCCAGCGGATGTCGCGGAGGCCGGCCTGTGCATCGGCTGCGGCGCCTGTGCGGGGCACGGCGGTACGCTGGAGTGGGACCGCTTCGGGCAACTCAAGCCGGAGGGCGCATGGTCGTCGGCGCCCAGCGCCGGCTTCGCGCGGATATGCCCGTTCTCGCCCACAGCGCGCGACGAGGACGAGATCGCGAATGCCCTCTTTCCCGGCACACGCTTAAACGACCCGCGGATCGGGCGC
>JAPSJS010000039.1:0-19618 GCA_031178065.1 Altererythrobacter sp. | reverse complement strand
GTTGAGGAACCGGCGGCCGATCCTCGCGTCGAGGCCGATCGCGTCGGCAAGGCTCGTCACGTCGGCGCCGGTCGCCTCGGAGATCTCGGCCATCATCGACCCGCGGATCGGGCGCTTCGAGGCCGCTTATGTGGGGCACTCCGCCGAGGCTGACTTCCGCGCGACCGGGAGCTCCGGCGGAATGGTCAGCTGGGTCGCTGCTGAGCTGCTCTCGAAAGGCCTCATCGATGGTGTGGCGCATGTCGTACCGACGGACCCGGCCGCCGATGGCCGCTTCTTCGACTTTCGCATCTCGCGCACCCCGGCGGAAGTGCGCGAGGGTGCCCGGTCCCGCTACTACCCGGTCGAACTCTCGCGCGCGCTGGCGGAGATGCGCGCCGTTCCGGGGCGCTACGCGGTGGTGGGGGTGCCGTGCTTCATCAAGGCGGTGAACCTGCTCAGGGCGGAGGATCCGGTTCTGCGGGAGCGCGTGGCCTTCACCCTCGGCCTGTTTTGCGGGCACATGAAGAGCGCCCGGTTCGTCGAGAGCTTCGCCTGGCAGCTGGATGCGCCGTTCGGGGAGGTGCGCGCGGTCGAATACCGCCGCAAGGACCCCGACCGGCCGGCCAACTGGTACACGGCAGAACTCACGCTCGCGGATGGCTCTCGCCGCTGGCAGGACTGGTGGCACCTCGTGGACGGCGACTGGGGGGCCGGCTTCTTCCAGAACTCGGCCTGCAACTACTGTGACGACGTGGTGGCGGAGACGGCCGACGTTTCCTTCGGGGACGCCTGGGTGGAACCGTATTCGTCCGACGGACGCGGCACCAACGTGATGATCGTGCGCCATCCCGAGGTCGCGGCGCTCGTCTCGGCGGCGATCGGGGAGGGGCGCCTCTCGCTGCAGGAGGTCGACGCCGACTTCATTGCCGAGACGCAGGCCGCCGGCCTGCGCCAGCGGCGCGAGGGGCTCGCCTATCGCCTGCGCACCGCACCGCCGGCTCTGCCGCTTCGCAAGCGGGTCGCGCCGGGCGGGGAGGGGCTGCCGCTCCGGCGTAAGCTGGTCTACCGCAGCCGCAAGTGGATCAGCGCGGGCAGCCACCGTGTCTTCGCCCTCGCCCGCGCGTGGGGCTGGCGTGGCCTGTACCTGCGCTGGGCCCGCTATTCGCTGCGTCTGTACGAGGCTGCCACCTACTTGCGCGGTCCGCTCGGCAAGGCGCTGCGGCGGCTCGAACCCTGATGGGCTGGAGCGCGTCCCCTCACTTGCTCGGGCGCGGAATTATCGTGATGCCTGCATCGTTCTCGAGCACGGCGTGCTTGATCTGGTCGAGCCGCTCCAGGCCGTGCTGCGCACGTGCGGACATCATGATGTCCGCGGTATCCATGCGGGTCTTCTTCAGCGCCCGGTCGTCGATCTTGCCGTCGTGGATCAGGAACGTCGGCCGGCCGTCGATCACCTTGGATACGGCGGGCGACCAGCGCTTGAGGTACGACAGGCCGATGTCGAGCATGAACAGGGTGACGATCAGGAGCACGGCGTTGGTGATCGAGAAGTCGTCGCCAAGCAGGGCCTGCTGGGTCGTCTCCGCCACGATCAGGAGGAGGACGAAGTCGAAGGGGGTAGCCTGGGCCATGGTGCGCCGCCCGGATGCGCGGATGATGATCACCAGGAACAGGTAGATCGCGACGCCTCTGATTACGCTGTCCATGCAGCTCTCCTAAGGCAGGACCACAATGGGCAGATCGGCGGTCCGCGCGCCGTTCACTTCGAAACGGCCCATGTGCGACGGCAGCAGGATCTGGCTCGGGCGAATGGAAAAGACCACGCTCCGCTCGCCGCGGTCGGCCGACGATTCGAAGGCGTACAGATGGCCTTCCGGCGTCGCTGTGACCGACGACGGCCGCGGGCTGACCGCTTCGACGGTGAATATCTCGCCGAACTTTGCCGGAAGCAGGATTTCCATTCCGTTCGATGCCGGTTGATCGACCTTGACGGTCAGATGGTCCGTTGCGGACCAGCGGCCGACCCGCGGAATGTCCAACTCCGCCGAGCCGAGAACCACCTGCTGGCGCGACAGCGTCCCACCGCTCCCTGTCAGCCCGAGAATCGCGATGAGCACCAGCGCGAGCATGACGAGCCACACGATGCGGCTGAGAAACCAGTGCCGTTCCTGAAGCTGGGGATCGACGTTGATGTCGATGGAAGATTCGGAGGCCATCTCCAGCTCTCTAGGCTGCCGATGCTCCGAGAGTGGTCGCTTGGGCCGGGGGCAGACCGCTCGTCTCCGCCTGCGCCTTCAGCTCCTTCTTGCGGGTGAGCATCTGCTCGCCGAGCGCATTGAGATCGACATCCGCGGCGCGCGCCTGCTGGAACATGTTGCCCTGCATCTTCTCTTCTTCGCGCACGTGGTGCTTGATCTGCTCCTTCAGCACCGAAACCTTGGCGTCGTAGAAATCCTCGTCCGGGCTACCGTCGGCGATCTCGTTGACGAGCACCTTGGCGCCGTCATGCTCGACATAGGCTTCCTCGAGCAGGCTCTCCTCTATCTTGCCCTTGAGGGCGGGATAGAAGATCTCCTCCTCGATCATCGTGTGGATCTTGAGTTCGTTGCAGATCTTCTGCGCGATTTCCCTCTTGCGATCGACGCCGGAGGATTTCTCGTACTTCTCGAACAGGTCCTCGACCTCGCGGTGGTCGGCCTGCAGGATGTGGGTTGCGTCGGTGTCGGTCGTCGTCGCCATGTTCGTGCTCCTCGGCAGGCAGACGTTCGCGCGCGGTTCGTCGTTCCTCTTCAAAGTTGACGAGGCTGCGAACCGTGGCTGGCGCGCGACTACCGGTGTGTGAAATAAACCCATGTCAAAGCAGCGGAAGCGACCGAGGTCAGGCGCGGCCCCTGAACAGCAGATCCTTGGGCAGGCGCCTGCTCGGGCGCAGGACGATGACCAGCACGCCGGCAATCGCAAGCGCCGCGCCGGCCAGCAGCTCGGTGGTCAGCGGTTCGCCCGCGAGCAGGGCGCCGAGCGCGACTGCCAGCAGCGGGTTCATCAGCGTCAGCGGCGCGACGACATTCACGTCATGCTTGCCGAGAAGCCAGAAATAAACCGTGTGCGCGCCGACCGACACCACCAGCGCGGAGAAGAGCAGAACGGCGACGAAGTTCCAGCCGGCGTCGAGAGCGCGGGTCACTTGGCCCGACTCCGTCAGCAGCGAGATCGGGAGGAGCAGGAGCACTCCCGAAAGCCCAGACCATGCCTGCAGCCGGAGCGGAGCGATATCGAGCTTCTTGAGCATGACGCTGCCGAGCGCACCCGTGAGCGCCGACACCGCCACGAATGCCAGGCCGAGGGACGCCGACATCGCGCCCTGACCGACGAGCACGACCCCGATCCCGGCCAGCGCCAGGACGATCCCCAGCGTCCGCCGCCAGCGCACGGTTTCGCCGAGAAGCACGATCGCGAACAGCACGGCGGCGGGCGCGCTCGCAAGGCTCACGATGGCGGCGGACGACGCCGTCGCGGTTCGCAGGCCGACGAACAGCAGCGCGAACGACGCGCCGCCCAGGAGCAGCGCGACCAGGACCGTCTTGCCGAGCGGCGAGGGGAGCGGGCGCAGCCACGGGAAGAGAACCGCGGCGACCAGCGCGGAGCGGACCGCGGCGAAGAAGACCGGCGGGAGGTCGAACGGGCCCACTGCAAACTTGCTCACCACCACGTTCAGGGCCCAAACCAGGCAGACCCCGAACAGGATCAGAAAATCGCGAACGGGCATCAGGCCGCGACAGGGCCTTCGAAGACAGCCCAGCGGCAGCCATAGGGCTCCAGCTCGAAGGCCTGTGTCCGCTCCACCGTATTGCCTACGGCTTCTGCTTTGGAAGAGAGGATGATGCGCCCCGTTTCGCTCCGCGCGGATGCAAGGTCGATCTCCGTCCGGGCCTTGCCTCCGGCGAGATTGTGCAATGTCAGCAGCGTGCGCCGCCGGTGCTCGTAGGCGATGGCAACGACCGCGCGGTGGCCACTGTCCACGACCTGCGGCGCGGCGCTGCCGATTTCCCGGCACCGGCGCCGCGCGCGCGTGAGCTTGCGGATCCAGTTCAGCAACGAGTCGGAATCGAGATCCTGCACGGCGGCGTTGACTTTCCTGTACCCGAACGGCCCTTTGCCGATCGGTTCGCGAACGGGCTTCGCCTGCGTGAATCCGGCGCCCTTGGCATCCGACCATTGCATCGGCGTGCGAACTGCATCCCGGCCGACGAGGGAGAGGTCATCGCCCATGCCGAGTTCGTCGCCATAGATGATTGCCGGAGACCCCGGCAAGGCGAACAACAGGCTGTAGGCGAGCTTCAGCCGCTTCAGGTCCCCGTCCAGCATCGGCGCGAGCCGGCGGCGGATGCCGCGTCCGAAGATCTGCATGTCCTCCTTGGGTGCGAAGGCGGCGAAGACTTCCTCGCGTTGCTCGCTCGAAAGGCGCTCGAGATCGAGTTCGTCGAGATTGCGCAGGAAATTGATCCAATGGCAGTCGCGCGGGATCTTCGGCAGCAGTTCGAGTGCAAAACGGACCGGCTCCGCCTCCTTCCGCGCCAGGGCCAGGAACAGATAGTTCGTCATCAGGAAGTTCAGCAGCGCGTGCAGTTCGTCGTCGCTTCCGAAGAAGGAGGCGATCTCATCGGGGTTCTCGTCCGCCTCCCCGATCAGCATGGCGCCGATGGCGGTCGTGTCGACGAACGAACGGATATCCCGCAGGACGCCGTGCCCGGCCTCCAGCGGCGCATCCGCGCGGCCTTTCGCCTCGACCATGTGCGACGCTGCATCGACGCGAAAGCCGCTCGCGCCGCACTTCAGCCAGAAGCGCAGAATGCGGTCGATTTCGCCGCGCAGGGTCTGGTTGGTGTGATTGAGATCAGGCTGAAAGCTGTAGAAGCGGTGATAGTACCACTTCCCGCTCACCTCGTCCTTGGCCCAGACGCTGTCCTCCACGCCGGGGAAGATCGGCCCCTTTCCGGGCATGGACGGTGCGGGCTCGTCGGACCACACGTAGAAATCATGCTCCTCGCTCTCGGGATCGTTCCGCGCCTTCTCGAACCAGGGGTGCTCGTCGGAGGTATGGTTCAGCACGAGGTCGAGGATCACGCGGATGCCGCGCTCGTTGGCAAGCGTGATGAATTCGATCAGGCCCCCGAAGTCGCCGACGTCCGGATCGATCGCGTAGTAGTCGGAAACGTCGTAGCCGTTGTCGCGTCCGGGCGTGCGGAAGAACGGCATCAGCCACACGCAGTTGACGCCGAGGTCCTCGATATAGTCGAGCCGTTCGATGAGCCCGAGAAAGTCGCCGATCCCGTCGCCGTTGCCATCCTGGAACAGGCCGACATCGATGCCGTAGATGATCGCGTCCTTGTACCAGAGGTTCTGCGGGTCGGACATTCGTTCGTTCCTGTCAGTTGTCGCGGATGTTGGCCGGCAGCCGGGGAAGGACCTGCTCGCCGAACGCGGCGAGGAAAGCACGCTGGTTGCCGCCCACGTTGTGGAGGTAGAGCTCGTCGAAGCCGAGGTTGGCCAACTCCGCGACCGCTGCGACGAACCGGTCCGGATCGGAGGAGATGATCACGTGACCCTCGAGATCGTCGGCGTCGAGGCCGCGCGTCGCCTCCTCGAACCCCTGCGGACTGGGGCAGTTCTCCGCGATCTCAGGTTCGACCACGTTGAACCGCCAGTTGCGCAGGGCGAGGTCGCGCGCCTCCACCTCGGTCGGGGCCCACGACAGGTGCATCTGCAGGACGAGCCGCTTGCCACCGCCCCCGCCGCGACGGAACGCTGCGACGATCTCCCGCAGTTTTTCGGACGGCATGTTGACCGTGATCAGGCCGTCGGCCCACCCGCCCAGCCATTCCGCGGTCTCGGCGCTCAGCGCGGCGCCGACGAGCAGCGGATGCGGAGCGGCAGGCCGGGTGTAGAGACGCGCATCCCGGACAGGGATCGGGTGCTCGCGCGAGACAGTCTCGCCGTTCCACAGCGCGCTGATGATCTGCGCGCCCGCTTCGAGGCGGCGGTTGCGCTCCTCCTTGGAAGGCCAGCCCTGACCCACCACGCTCTCGTTCAGCGCTTCCCCGCTGCCCAGCCCCAGCCAGCCGAGCCGACCGGGGAAGAGCCTCGACAACGTCGCCCCCGCCTGCGCCACTATGGCGGGGTGGTAACGCCATCCGCCGGGAACGGCGAGAGTGCCGAACGGCACGCTCGTCGCCTGCATGGCCGCGCCGAGCCAGCTCCACGCAAAGCCCGACTGGCCCTGCAGGTCGCTCCAGGGCTTGAAGTGATCGGAAGACATGACCGCGGCGAAACCGGCACGCTCCGCCTCCTGCGCCAAGTCGAGGAGTTCTTCCGGGGGAAACTGCTCGTGCGACGCGTGGTAACCGATCAGCACGCAGGTACCTCTTATTCGGCTGGCAGGGCGTAGGCGATCAGTTCGTCCCCGATCGGCGTCTCCATGAAGTGATGGCCGCCCGCCATGACGACCACGTATTGGCGCCCGTTCGCCTCGTAAGTGATCGGCGTCGCCTGGCCGCCGGCGGGCAGCACATCCTGCCACAACGTCTCGCCGGTGCGCATATCGATCGCGCGGAACAGGTTGTCGGTCGTCGCGGCGATGAAGATCAGCCCGCCAGCCGTGACCACGCTGCCGCCGTTGTTCGGCGTGCCGATCTCGAACGGCATCATCGAGGGGATGCCAAACGGCCCGTTGCGCCGAGCCGAGCCGAGCGGACGATCCCAGATCGTCTCGCCGGTGCGCAGATCGATCGCGCGGATGCCGCCGTAGGGGGGCTCCTTGCACAGCAGCCCCGTGAACGGCAGGCGCCAGCCGGCGTTGACGTCGATCGCGTAAGGGGCGCCCATCTGCGGATCGCCGGCACCCTCCGCGCCGCCGCCCATGTCCCCGCCGCGCGCCTCGCCGCGAGGAGTCCAGCCCTTCTCGTTCGCCTCCTCGCGCGGGACGAGGCGGTTGTAGTTCGGCATGTCGTTGTAGTTGGCGACGATCACGCCCCGGCGCGGGTCGATCGCGATCCCGCCCCAATCGGAACCGCCGTTATAGCCCGGGTACTGGACCCAGCGCTGATCCGCGGTGGGCGGGGTATACATGCCTTTGTAGGACGCCCGCCGGAACTGGATGCGGCAGACCATCTGGTCGATCGGCGACATGCCCCACATGTCGCGCTCGTCGAGCTCCGGCCGCGCGAGCGTGTGGAACAGCGAATACGGCTGGGTCGGCGACCGCTCGGCCGGCTCGACGCCGCCTTGCGGCGCCGGACGTTCCTCCACCGCCGTCAGTAGATTGCCGTTGCGGCGGTCGAGGACGTAGATGTCGCCTTGCTTGCTCGCGAGAACCACGGCGGGCACGCCGCCGGGCAGATCGATGAGCGTCGGCTGCGAGCCGAGGTCGTAGTCCCACACGTCCTTGTGCACGGTCTGGAAGTGCCAGGCGGGACGGCCCGTCGCGGCATCGAGCGCGACCAGCGAGGTCGCATACTCGTTCTCGGCCGGCAGGCGGTCGCTGCTCCAGTAATCGCCGGCCGCGTTGCCCATCGGCAGGTAGACCAGACCCAGTTCCTCGTCGGCGGCGGCCATGGTCCACATGTTCGGCGTCCCGCGGGTGTAGATCTCCCCATTCTCGGGGCGGCCCTGGCGGTCCGGCGCCGTCATGTCCCAGGCCCAGGCCAGCTCGCCCGTGACGGCGTCGAACGCCTGGATCACGCCGGAGGGCGCGTCGAGCTTCTGCCCGTCGAGCACCTGATGCCCGGTGACAATGTTGCCGCGGACGACCACCGGTGGCGAGGTGATCGAGACCATGCCCGGCACGACCGGACCCATGCCCGGCAGGATGCTGACCGAGCCGTTGGTGCCGAAGTCCTGGCACGGCCGTCCGGTCTCCGCATCGACGGCGATCAGGCGCGCGTCGAGCGTGCCTTCGATGATCCGCCGTGCGCACGGTGCATCCGTATCCGCATCCGCGCCTGCGACTTCGTGGTAGGCCACGCCGCGGCAGGCGGCGGTGTAGGGAATCCACTCGTCGGGGACCTGCGGATCGTAGCGCCACCGCTCGTCGCCGGTCGCCGGATCGAGCGCGATGAGGATGTTCTTGGCCGAGCAAAGATAGAGCATGTCGCCGATCTTCAGCGGCGTGGTCTCCGCGCCGTAGCTGTTGTCCTTCATGTCGTCCGGAAGATCCCGCGTATGCGCCACCCACGCCCGATCAAGCCGGCCGACATTGTCCGGCGTGATCTGGGCCAGCGGGGAATAGCGCTGCGCGCCTTGCGTGCCGCCATAGGCGAGCCAGTCGCCCCCGGGCGCGGTGAACGTGCCGCCCGCGGCGTAGTTCGCGGCGGGCAGCTCACGAACGGGGGAGGAAGGGCCGTTCCGTGCGACGACATAGGTGCCGACGGCCATGACGGCGACGAATGCGGCGGCAACCCCCAGCGCGCCGGGCCAGCCCAGCGGACGCCTGCGCATCAGCGGGGCGACGAGCAGGACGAGGACCATCAGCACCGCCGGACCGACGACACGGGGCACGAGAGCCCAGACATCCGAGCCGGACTCCCAGAAGGCCCAGATCACCGTCCCGATGAAAACCAGGCCGTAGAGCCACACGCCCAAGACGTTGCGCAGGGCGATCAGGGCGCCGCTGGCGAGAAGGGCGATACCTGCGATGAGGTAGTACGGCGAACCGCCGAGAGAGACCAGCCAGATGCCGCCCGCAGCCAGCACCAGGCCGATGAGGCCCAGAACGACGCCAAGTGCGACCGCAGCCCACCCTCCGCGCCGATCGGTCGAAGTGCTCTCGTTCGTATGCTCCATGGATCTTCCCCCAGCCGGCATCGCGGATGCATCCGGACCGGAGAGCATCCGCGATGAAAATGGCTGCGACCGAGGCGGAGTTCCCCAAGCGGCGATAAAATCACCTAACTTATGTTGTTTTTGCCGGGATTCCCGATCGTATCCGGGAACGCCGCTGCGGCGCTTTCCATTGACGTCATCGAACGCACAGGAGGTCCATACATGCGTGCCAGCGATGTGAGGAGCGAAGCAGGATGACCCGGCGCACCGTGATCGGTATAGTGATACTGCTGGCGGCGATCGTCGTTGGATGGATGCTGCTCCAGCCGATGGGGCGACAGGACGACGGCCCGCCGCCGCCGGACGCGGACTTCGGCTCGATCGTCACCATCGGCGATGCGCGCATCGCGCTGCCGGCCACGGCAGGCGATCCCGCCGCGGTCCTTTTCGACATCACCAATCGGGGAGAGCGCAACATCTTCCTCTCGGACGTGGTGGTCGAACACGGCGGCCAGGCCCAGTTGACCGACCTCTCGCATCCGGATCCCAAGCCGCTCGACACCGTCGAGATCGAGCCGGGGCAGACGCTGCGCTTCGGCCCCGAAGCGGGTCGTGCCGTCCTGACCGACTACGACGAGAATGTCGTGCCCGGCGCCGAGGTTACGGTCGAATTCACCTTCGGCAATGGGGAATCGCTCTCGGTCCCGGCCACGGTGGAAGCGGCGCGGCAGGACGTCGGTTCGGAGGAAGGCTGAAGATTCGGCGGCCGCTAGCGGTCGTGCAGGGTGCGCAGTGCAAGCTCGCCGGTGCCGTAGAGGTAGGAACCGTCGAATTCGCCCAGCCGCCGGATCAGTGCCTCGTCGAGAATTTCGAGCCGACCTTCTCCGCACGGTCGCAGCGCCCCGCGCTCACGCAGCGTACGGAAGCTGCGATTGGCGTGGACCGGCGTTATGCCGCACGCTTCCGCGTAGTCGCGCTGCAGCAGCGGTATCGGCAGCACGCTGCCATCGTACAGCTCGACCAGGCGCAGCCGCTCGATCAGCTCCGCTATCAGATGTGCGATTCGCCCTTCGGCATTGAGCCTGCCGAGTCCGAAGATCCACTCGCGGTGCATGGCCGCGTCGAGGAGGGTGGAGAACCAGAGCGCCCGGCCGAGATGGGGGAAGGCGTCGATCAACTCGGTGATCTTGCGGTGCGAGATCTGCGCCAGTGTCGCGCGGGTCAGCGACCCGACATCGTGGTCGAGGCGCTTCATCGCGTAGCCGTGAAGGTCGACGAAGTCGCCCGGGATGTTCACCCCGACCAATTGCCGCTCGCCCCGCCGGTCGTCGATGTGCCGCAGCATCGTGCCTTCGACGAGATAGTAGCTGTGCTCGATCAGCTTGCCGCGCTCCACCAGCGTCATGCGCGGGCGAATCTCGACCGTCCTGGCCACCGCGTTATCGAGCGCGTTCCGCTCTTCCTCGCTGAGGTCGTGGCGAAGACGCCCCTTGAGAAACAGTGCGGTAAGCAAGTGCGGCCCCTCCTCGGTGAAGCCAGCGGATAAGCACAGGTTAAGAAGCGGGTTGTATCACCTATGTTAGCTTCTTGATGGATTTATATTTTTCCCTGCGACCGGTGCTGCTCACAGATTAGCGAACGACCGGCCCGATTGGTTCCTCCGGCTGCCGCGTTCCGACGGCCCTTCTAATCTAGGTGATTGAGAAGCCGCGCGTTCTTCGGGACAGATCATCTCACCTGGACGGGGACCCGCGCCGATCGGCGCATGCTCGAACGTTTCGAAGGAGAACCCCTATGTCGCTGCTCGATCGCATTGCCTCCACCGTCACCCCAGCAGCATCCCACGAAGCTCGCACCGAGGCGCGGCGCAAGGTCGAAGGGCTTGCCGCGCGCGAGCCATGGGTGCGGTTGATCGTCGATCAGCACAAGCAGATCGAGAGCCGGTTCAGCGAAGCGCGCAACGCACCGGAGCCGCACACGGCGGCGCGGGCGGTGGAGGAGCTAGCCACGCTCCTGACCGGCCATGCCAATGCGGAAGAAGCCGTGCTCTATCCGGAAGTCGCCGAATACAGCGGGAAGAGCCATGCGGCCATGGCCTACGAGGAGCATGCCATGACCAAGGTGCAACTCGCGAAGCTGCGGGACCTGAACCCGCAAGGGGACGAGTGGCGCGAGAAGCTCGACCATATCGAAAGCGCCGTTCAGCAGCACATCTATCAGGAGGAGGATAGCTGGATCCCCGATCTTGCGGAGAACCTGCCAGCCGAGCGCAAGGACCTCCTGACGCGCCGCTACGAGGAAGAGTTCAGCCGCTATTACGACCACCAAGCCGTGGGGCGCGGCGAGCGGCTCCCCGAAGGCCTGTAGCAGGAGGGCCGGCCATGACCGACGACAGCAAAAAGCCGACCCAGGCGGTTCCGGAAGGAAGCGAGGGCCGCGGCGCGCCCGACGGCGTCAATAGCCAGGCGGACCGGGGCGCGACCGGCGGCAGCGACGATGCCGCGCCTTATCCCAATCCCCACTCGGGAAAGAGCGAGGACGAGCGGGAACACGTGGCCGACGGACCGCTCTCGCACGGGGGCCAGTCCGAAATCGGCTATCACGGGTCGGGGCGGCTGGGGCAGCGGAAGACGAAGCCCGAAGGCAATCCCAACGCCGGAGCCGGCGAGGATCGATAGACGGTGGCTCGGGCGTCCGGTGGACGCCCGAGCTCCATCACCACATCGCGACTACAAGGCCTGTTGCCGGCCCACCGCGGCGACCGCCGGCGAACGCTCGGGCGTGGGCGTCCGGTTGCTGCGCAGCTCGCGTTCGAACCAGGCGACTGTCGCGGCCAGCCCGCTCGCCAGCGGAGTTCTCGGGCACCAGCCGAGGCGGGCTGTCGCGCGCTCGATATCGGGCCGCCGCTTCTTCGGATCGTCGATCGGCAGCGGCCGCGACACCTTGGCGAGGCGCATGCCCATGACCGTCTCGAGCGTCTCGATCAGCTCCGCAATCGTCAGTTCGCTCGGATTGCCGATATTGACCGGGCCGAGATCGCCGTCCTCGCTCTCCATGAGGCGGAGCAGCCCATCGACCGTGTCGCTGACGTAGCAGAAGCTGCGCGTCTGCTCGCCGTTGCCGTAGATCGTCAGCGGCTTGCCCGCGAGGGCCTGGCAGATGAAGTTGGAGATCACGCGGCCGTCGTCCATCCGCATGTTCGGCCCGTAGGTGTTGAAGATGCGCGCCACCCGCACGTCGGCCCGGCCGCCGCGGGCAAAGTCGAACGCCATGGTCTCCGCCGCCCGCTTGCCTTCGTCATAGCAGGCGCGCGGTCCGGTGCAGCTCACATTGCCACGATAGCTTTCGGGCTGCGGATGCACGTGCGGGTCGCCGTAGACTTCGCTGGTCGAAGTCAGGAGGAAGCGCGCACCCGAATCCTCCGCCAGGTGGAGCAGGCGGTTGGTGCCCATCACGCAGGTGAGGATCGTATGTTCAGGGTCCGCCTGGTAGAGATCGGGTGAGGCGGCGCAGGCGAGATTGTAGATCCGCGTAATGCGCCCGGTCTGCTCCAGCACCTGGCGGGGCAAGGGGCGGGTAATGTCGGACTCGATGAAGCGGAAGCGTTCGTAGGCTTCGAGCTCGAGAAGATTTTCCCGCCGCGCGGTCTGCAGATTGTCGAGGCAGAGGACGTTCCTCCCCTTCTTCAGCAGCGCGCGGCACAAGTGGGAGCCGATGAAGCCCGCGCCGCCTGCAACGAGTGTGAGTTCACCTCCTTTGGTCATTGCGCGATCAACCTTTCCGACTGGCGTTGGTGTTGTTCTTGAGATGCGGCGTCCTGCAGGTCGCGTTCGAGCTGCCGGGCGCGGGCCGCGCCGCTGTGATCGTCGATCACGAGCGTCCGCGCGGCCCTTCCGATCGGCTCCGGGTCGCGTTCCAGCGCGGCGAGCACGTCTTCGGTCGTGTCGGCCAGCAGGATTGCCTCGCCCGGGGTGAGGATCTCCTCGATCCCCGCCCATCGGTCGGAAATGACCGCCGTGCTGCAGGCACCGGCTTCGAACAGCCGGATCGAGGGCGACCACCCGGCCGCGATCATGTCGGCGCGGGTCACGTTGAGCGTGAAGCGCGAAGCGGAATAGAACGCCGGATGATCGCTGGGCGGGACATGGTCGATCCGCTCGACGTTCTTCGGCCAGTCGATCGATTGCGGATACTGCGCGCCCGCGACGGCGAAAGTCTTCTCCGGCCGCGCTCTCGCGACATCGAGCAGCAGCTTTTCGAGCGTCGGCTGGCGGTCCGCGCTGTACGTGCCGAGATAGCTGAGGTCCCAGCGCTTCGGAACGTCGATCTTGCGGTAGCGGGCGGTATCGACCGAGCAGTGGAGTGCGAGCGCGCGCTTCGCCCCGAGATCGCGCTCGATCCGCTTCAGCGTCGGGCCGCCGGTGAACGAGAAGTAGATGTCGTACTGCCCGATCTGGTCGACTCTCAGGAATTCGCACGTGCCGCGTTCGAGCTGCGCGAGCGTGACCGGCGTGTCGATGTCGTAAAAGCAGGTGACGCCCCGCGCGTTCCGCAGGACCCAATCGCCCACCGCCGGACCATCGGGAACGTAGGAACCGACCATCACGGCATCTGCGCCGGCGACCTCGCCGTGCCAGCGCTCGAGCTCTTCGACGCTGTCGTAATATTCGAGCCGGCAGAAATCGGGATCGGGCAGGTCGCGATGATCGGCATACCAGGGCTTGTCGCGCTCGAGGAACAGCACCTCGTGTCCGCGCTCCGCCATTCCGGAGAGCAGCGCGCGGTAGGTCGTGGCGTGGCCGTTCCCCCACGAGGAAGACAGGCTGAGGCCGAGCACGACGAGCTTCATGCTGCTTTCTCCCGCTTCGTTTCGCGCATGGCCTGGAAGGTCCGGTCGACCTCGGCCGCGCGTTTGTCGTACGTGTGCTCGCTCAGGACTCGGGCGAGCGCGGCCCGGCCGATTCCCTTGGCCCTAGCGGGCGTCAGCGCTTCCAGATGCTCGGCGACGTCCTTCCCGTCGCGCGCGACGAGGACCTCCCGCTCGGGCTCGAGGAACATCTCGATGCCTTCCCACGCGTCGGTGATCAGGCAGGCGCCGGCGCCGGCCGCTTCGAAGACCCGTGTGGCGGGCGAGAAGCCGACCTCGGCCATGGAATCGCGCGCCACGTTGAGCACGGCCGTCGGCGTGCAGTTGAAGGCATTGTGCAGCGAGGTGCCGACGTGTCCCTTGCGCTCGACGTTGCCGGGCATGGGCTTGTCGTCCCATCCGTTGCCGCCGATGATGAAGCGCCGTTCCGGCAAGGCCATGGCCGGGCGCAGGAAGAACTCCTCGATCCGCGCCTCGCGGTCGGGCAACCGGTTGGCCAGCAGCGAGAGGTCGGCCCGGAACGCCGGCACCGGCGGCACCGGATGGTGCGTCGCCGGATCGAGCGCATTGTACACCGGGATGCACTGCACGGCACCGAGCGCGCGATAGGCGGACACCACAGGTGGACCGCCGCCGTAGGTGAACACCGCGTCGAGCTGCGGCAGCAGGCGGCGCACCGGATGCGCGTCGTCCCGCCCCATCTCGCTCAGCGTCGCGGCGGCGTCGACGTCCCAGAAGCAGCGGATCGCCCGCGCGTGCGCATGGTCGATCACGCCTTGCAGCAGTTCGGGATCGTAGACGCCGACGCCGCTCGCCTTGATCACGATATCGGCATCCGCTGCCTGTTCGAGAACCGAGGCGAGGCCCTGCGCGTCCGCCGGCCATACCACGCTGCGCGCCCAGTCCGGCGGCTCAATGTCGCGATGGCTCTGCCGGTCGAAGGCGTCGGGTTCGTAGAAGGTGATATCGTAGCCGCGCTTCGCCAGCGCGTGGAGCAGGCCGCGGTAATAGGTCGCGGCGCCGTTCCACCATGACGACAGCAGGCTCGATCCGTAGAAGGCGATCTTCATGCGGTTATCCTCATCGCGTGCGGCTGCGAAAGTTCCTCGACGATCGTCAGCAGTTCGTCCGCGCGGTGGGCGCAGGTGTGGCGGGTGCGAACGGTCTCCAGTCCGCTGCCGGCGAGCTCGGCGCGCATTTCGGGATTGCGCGCCAGCTCTTCGAGATGTGCCGCCATCTGCTCGCCATCGTGGGCAACGAGATAGTCGGTGCCCGGGCGGAAGAGCTGCTCGGCATCGTCCCACGGCGCGCTGACGAGGGGAATGCCGCAGGCCAGCGCTTCGAAGACGCGGATCGTGGGAATGCCGGGAAGGACCTTCGCATAGTAGCGGCGCGGCACGTGGAGTGTAGCCATGTGCCGGGCGAACATTTCCGGCACGAGCGCGTTGGGTGCCCAGCCGTGCAGGTGCGCACCGTACCGTGCGACCGTCCGCACCGCCTCCTTCGGATAGCGCACCCCATAAATGGCGAGATCGAGCCCGGCCGCCTGCGCGGGCGCCAGCAGGAACTCGGCGAGTTCCTCGCTCCTCTCGCCGTCGCCCCAGTTGCCGATCCAGACGAGGCCCTCCCGTTCTGCCCCATGATCGAGCGGACGAAAGCGGTGGACATCGGCCGCCTCGTGCCAGGTCCAGACCCGCGCGCCCCAGCCCCAGGCGCGATAGACTTCCGACAGCGCCTCGCCGAAAGCGAGCACACCGTCGTATCCGGAAAGGTCGTAGGCGCGCATCTCCTCCGGCGCGCTGACGGCGCGGTGATGCGTGTCGTGGAACAGCAGGAGGAACGGGACCCCGCGCTTGCGCTGGGTGCCGAGGCGGGCGACCAGATCGGGCTCGTTCCATTCGTGGACGATCACGAGGTCCGCCCCATCGATCATCTCGGTGAGATCGTCGGTCTCTGCATAGTAGTGGGCCTCCAGATCCGGATACTTCACTTCGAACGGGGCGAGACCCGCGGGGCCATGATCCTCGAGCAGGTTCTGCCGGCTCCAGCTCGTCTCTGGCTCGTAGGCGACGGTCTCGTGGCCGCGGCGGCGCAGCTCGTCGAGGACGCCGCGCAGGAAGTGCGCGTTGCCGTGGTTCCAGCAGGAGACCAGCGAGTGGGTGAAATAGACGATCTTCATGCTGCACGCCCCCGCTCTAGAAGCGGACTGTAGAGCGCCGCGGTCGCCATGGCGGACGCTTGCGGCGTGTAGTCTGCTGCCCGGGCCCGCGCCGCTTCGCCTAGGCGCGTCCGCTCGGCAGCGTCCTGCGCCAGACGGTCGACCGCGTCGGCGAAGCCGTCGTGATCGGCCGGGGCGACGAAGATCGCCGCGCCGTCCCACAGCTCGCGGAAGGTGGGAATGTCGGACAGGACGAGCGGGCATCCGGCCATCGCCGCCTCCAGCACGGCGAGGCCGAAGGGCTCGAAGATCGCTGCCGACACGAAGATCGGCTGCTGCGCCAGCAGGGCGGCGAGCTCGCGCTCATCGAGCTTCCCGCAAAGTTGCACGTAGTGAAGCGGGGTGCGCTCGCCGCTCGGGCTTTCGACGGCCCCCGCCGCGAGTACCGGCGTCGCGGCCGACGCGGCAGCGCGGTCGAGCACGGCCATGTTCTTTGCTTCGTCCCACAGCCTGCCCACGGTGAGTGCAAACAGGTGTTCACCGTGGCCAGCAGGCGCCGGGGGCAGGGGATAGCGTCCGTTGTGAACCGCACGCGGCGCGCGCGGAAGCTCGTAGGTTTCCCGAACGATCTCCGCATAGGCCGCACTTGGCGCGACCGCCACGTCGGCGGCCAGCAGGCCCTTGCGGGTCAGGTCCCGATGCCAGGCGAGCGCGGGGTCGAGTGCGTCGCCGCGCACCGTGTGCCACCAGGTGCTGATGCAGCCATGGGCCACTGCCACGACTGGAACCGGGAAACGCGCCGCGCCCGCCAGGATCGGCGAATTGCAATGCACCACGTCGGCATCGATCTCGCGCGCGAGCTCGGCGATCTTGCCCGCCGCACAGCGCACCGGCTCCGGGCTGCGCGTCAGCCAGTCAAGCGGCAGGCCGGTGTCGAGAAGGTCGACGCCGGGAATATCCGCGACCTTCTGCCGCTGCTCCGGATCGGGGGACGGGCCCATCACGGCGAGCGTCACCTGCACCCCGTATTCCGACAGCGCCCGCACCATGTCCGTGGCGTATTGCCAGACGCCGCCAACCGCGTCGGCCGTCATCAGGACATGCGGGGCGTGCGGCGGGGTCAAAGCGCCGCCACTTTCTGCGGCGGGAGTTCGACCACGCGCGCGGAAGGTTCGCGCTCGGCAGCCAGCCAGCGAGCCAGACTCCGCACCCCGGTGCGCCAGTCGGTCCGGGCGGGCAGGCGCAGCGCGGCATCGATGGCGCGGGTATCGGCGACGAACCAGCGCTGGTCGCCTGCCCGCCAGTCCTCAAACGTTGCTTTCGGCTTATGGCCGAGAATCCGTCCGATCTCGTCGAGCAGGCCGCGGAGGCTGACGGCGTTCGCCGGTCCGCCGCCCCAATTGAATGCGCGGCCCGAAACCGCGTCAATTCGCTCCAGCGCCGCGAGGTACATTCGGCAGGTATCCTCGATCGTACAGATGTCGCGGACCTGCCAGCCATCGCCGAACAGCGTGATCGGCCGGCCTTCCATCGCGCGGATCAGGAAGTGCGCGACCCAGCCCTGGTCTTCGGTCCCGAGCTGCCGCTCACCATAGATGCAGCTCATGCGGATCACGGCCGCACGCATTCCGAAGCTGCGCGCGTAGTCGAGGACATACTGGTCCGCCGCGCCCTTTGAACAGCCGTAGGGAGTGTGGAAGTCGAGCGGGCGCGTCTCGTCGAGCCCGCGCCGCGCAAGCTGCTGGTCCGTCGGCTCGTATCCATCGGGACTTGGGTCGAACTGCAGATCGGGCAGGTTGCCATAGACCTTGTTGGTCGAGGCGAAGATCAGGGGGGCTCCCGCGCCCGCCGCACGCAGCGCCTCGAGCAGGTTGAACGTCCCGCCTAGGTTCACGTCGAAGTCCGCGCGCGGATCGTCGAGGCTGGTCGTAACCGCGACCTGCGCCGCGAAATGGAACACCGCTGCAGCGTCACGCACCGCGCGGGTCACGGTCTCCCGCTCCCGCAGGTCGCCCACGATCGGCTCGATCTGCTCGCCGTGCCGGTCGGCGAGCCACTCCAGGTTGGCTTCGACACCAGGCCGTGCGAGCGAGTCGAGGATCCGCACGCGATAGCCGCGCTCGGCGAGCCGGTCGGCGAGGTTGCAGCCGATGAAGCCCGCCCCGCCGGTAACCAGGATCGTGCTGGCGGCGGGCGGCATCATGCGACCAGGCCCCTGAGCGCGAGTTCCTCGCGCGCAGTCGCGACGCGGTCGTGCGCGGTCTGCTGCGAGACCCATTCGGCAAGTTCCGCAAGGCCCGCGCCGAAATCCTCGCGCGCCTCGAAGCCGAGCACCTCGCGCGCGAGCCGGGTATCGCAATAGCAATGGCGGATGTCGCCGCTGCGCGCTTCGCCGGTAATGGTCGGCGCAATGTTGGGGCGGCCCATGGCGGCGGCGAGTGCCTCGGCGACTTCGCGGATCGACCGATCGAAGCCCGAGCCGACGTTGAGCGTCCGCCCCGCCGCTTCGGGGGCGAAGAGTGCATCGGCAAAGGCCCGCGCCACGTCGCGTACATGAACGAAGTCGCGGCGTTGCTCGCCATCCTCGAAGATCAGGGGAGGCTGTTCGTTGAGCAGGCGCGAGGAGAAGATCGCGAGAACGCCCGTGTAGGGGTTCGACAGGGCCTGACCCGGCCCGAACACGTTGAACAGGCGCAGGCAGGCGCTCTCGATGCCGTAGGCGCGGGCGACGATATGGGTCGACTGCTCCTGCACGTATTTGTTCAGCGCATAGACCGAGGAAAGCTGCGGGCGCTTCCACTCCGGCGTCGGCACCGGCGCGAGAGCCCGGCCCTGGCCGTCGACCGGATTCCAGCGCTCGCCGTCTCTCCGGCGGAGATCGCGGGCGGCGTCCTCCACCAGATCGCCATCGGCATTCCGGTAGAGCCCCTCTCCGTAGATGCTCATCGAGGAGGCGGAGACGATCCGCCGCACCGGGCGATCGATCAGGCGTTCGAGAAGGACGGCCGTTCCGAGGTCGTTGGCCGAAGTATAGCGCGCGATCTCGTACATCGACTGGCCGACACCGACCTCCGCGGCGAGGTGAATCACGCTGTCCACGCCATGAAGCGCGCGCGACACCGCATCGGCATCGCGCACGTCGGCCTGGATGAATTCTACTCCGTCGATCGCTGCGGGACGGTCGGCATGAACTTGTTCGATGAGCGCATCGAGAACCCTCACCCTGTGACCCCGGCCGATGAGTTCGCGCGCAACCGCGCTGCCGATGAACCCGGCGCCACCGGTCACTAATACAGTCTCAGACATTTGCAGATTCCAAGTAAAGCGAGAAGAGATAACCCATGTTATAGATTGTTTTATCCTATGTTATTCGCACACGATTAAGCTTCTTCATCACGAATGAAATCACAGCTTGTTTGTTCCAAGCGCTATATTTTCGATTCGTCGGGTTATTCGTGCGGCTCGTCGCTCCCCCCGACGGTGGACGGTTGCTTCTACAAAGCTGCCTGCCGAAGTGAGTCGGCGATGACGGCCAAGATTCTCCTCATCCGGCATGCGACTCACACGGACCTGGGCAGCAGGCTTTCCGGAAGATCGCGCGGAGGATCGCTTTCGGCGATCGGCTACACGCAAGCTCATGGAATCGCGCGCTATCTGGCCGAGGGGCGGCTGGACCGGATCGAAACGAGTCCTGTCGTGCGCGCGCGGGAAACCGCCGCCATCATCTCCTCGCGAACCGCAGTCCCGATGTTCGTCGCACCTGCGCTGGACGAGGTCGACTTCGGCGAGTGGGA
>JAPSJS010000005.1 GCA_031178065.1 Altererythrobacter sp. | reverse complement strand
GAGGCCGATGTTGACGAATGCCTGCAGGAAATAGGCGCTCGCGCCCGCAATCACGAAATCGCCTGCCAGCGCGATCGAGCAGCCGATGCCCGCCGCCGGACCGTTGACGGCACAGACGATCGGCACGTCCAGCCGCGCGAGCTTCATCATTAGCGGGTTGTATTTCTCGGTCAGCGCCATGTAGCTGCCCTGCGCACCCGTCACCGGCCGGTCGCCGCGCGCAGCGAGATCCGCGCCCGAGCAGAACGCTCGCCCCTCGCTCGTGAGCACCAGCACGCGGGCATCGCCGAGATGGTCGAGCGCCATCAGCATCTCGTCCGCCATTTCCAGTGAGCAGGCGTTGAGCCGCTCGGGCCGGTTCAGCGTGATCGTAGCGACGCGCTCGTCCACCGCGAACCTGATTGTCTGGAAATCCATGCACCCTCCCAAGCGTTGCGTTTCGCAACCGAGCTTGGCTGCGCCCGCGCGGCTAGGCAAGCCTCAATTCATGCCAGCGGGGGCCGGTTTCTAGGGTTCGCCCGCGCCCCATAGGCGTTCGGCCCTGACCCAGCCCACCCGTCCGTCGACGTCGAAGCTGCACCAGCCGTTCTCGCACTCGCCTAGCTTGCCAATTACTCCGGGCTCGGCATTCCACCTGAGCTTGGCATTGTCGGAGGGCGCCTCCCGCAGGGACGCCAGGCCCTCCCCCACCACGATGGCGCCGCGGTCGGCGTCGAGGAGGCGGGCCACCACCCAGCCTTCCGCGCCGTCGTGATCGCGGATCAGGCGCCATCCGTCGACCACACGGACCACTTTCACCGGCAGCCCCTCGCGCTTGTAGACCCAGGCGATCCGGTAGTTGACGCTCGGCCCCACGCGCATGTTGAGCTTGGTCGTCCCAACGGTCGCCCAGTAGGGGACCTCGCGCTCCTGCGCCGCGGCGGGCACGGAAACGACGGAGAATAGGGCGAGAACGGCGGCGAGGATGAAGCTGCGCATGGGTTCCACCCTTAAATCGTCGGGCACCCCCGCTTCAAGCCGTCTCGCACGCGGCTTGACCGCGGCGCACCGGCCATCCTAGCGCGGCATCTATGGACAACGTGGGAGAGATTGCGAATCGGCGCGTGGCGGGCAAGCCCCGGGTCATCGTGACACGGCACCTGCTGCCCTCGATCGAAGCGCGGATGGAGGAGCTGTTCGAAACGCGTCTCAACCGCAACGATCTGCCGATGAAGCGGGACGAACTCGCCGCGGCGATGCGCGAGTGCGACGTGCTCGTCCCCACCGTCACCGACCGCATTGATGCGGAACTGATCGCCCAAGCTGGCGAAAGGCTCGGTCTGATCGCCAGCTTCGGCGCGGGCACCGATCACATCGACCTCGCCGCAGCGGCCACACGCAAGATCCTGGTGACTAACACCCCCGGCGTTTTCACTGAAGACACTGCGGATCTCACGATGGCGCTGATCATCGGTGTGCCGCGCCGTCTGCGCGAAGGCACCGCATTGATCCGACAGGGGCGCTGGACCGGCTGGGCGCCGCTGGCGATGCTCGGTCGCACGCTGGGCGGTAAAGTGCTGGGGATCGTCGGCATGGGCCGCATCGGCCAGGCCGTCGCGTTCCGGGCCCGCGCCTTCGGCCTGCAGATCCGCTATCACAACCGCCATCGCCTTCCCCCCGCGGTCGAATCGATGTTCGGAGCCGAGTACGTCGAAGATCTCGATACGCTTCTGGCGGATTCGGACATCGTCACGCTGCACTGCCCGGCAACCGCGGGGACGCGCGGGCTGATCGACGCGCGGCGCATCGCCCTGATGAAACCCGGGGCGGCGCTGATCAATACAGCGCGCGCGGACCTCGTCGATTACGAGGCAATGATCGATGCGCTCGAGAGCGGCTATCTGGGCGGCGCTGGCCTCGACGTCTTTCCCGAGGAGCCCAACGTCGACCCGCGGTTGATCGCATTGCCGAACGTCATCGCGCAGCCGCATATCGGCAGCGCCACCATCGAGGGCCGCGAGGCATCGGGCGAGAAGGTGATCGCCAACATCCGCTTCTGGGCCGACGGGCACCGCCCGCCGGACCAGGTGTTGGAAGCGCTGGTTTGATTTACGTCATCCCGGCTTGCGCTGGGATGACGCCTATCAATCCCCGGTCAGGATACGGTCGACCAACTGCTTCACCGTCGGCGTGAAGTTGTTCGAGTAGAACGGGTCCTGCTTGAAGCGATAAGCCGCGTGGCCCGCGAAGGCGAGGTTCTGTTCGACCGGGCCGCCGTGGGCGATGTCCTGCAGGGTCTTCTGGATGCAGAAGCTGCGCGGATCGGCGAGGCGGCCGGTGGTGTAATCGTCGTGGTCCTTCCACGACGAGAACCCGCAGTGTGAAAGGCAGCCCATGCAATCGGCCTGGTCCTTGCGGATCTCGGCGCGGCTTTCCGGCGTGACGAAGACGACCGTATCGTCGGGGGTCTTGAGTGCCTCGGTAAAGCCTTCGGCCACCCAGCCCCGCGCGCGCTCGCGGTCCTTGGGCGTGACCCAGAAGTTCTTGCCCTTGATGCCGACGTCGAGCTGCACCGTGTGCTCACCCGCCTCGACCTTCGAATAGGGGATCTGCCGCTCGCTGCGATGGATGAGGTCCCACAGGAACGGGTTCTTGACAGCGGACGAATAGAACCCGGTGGGCGAGAACTTGTGCAGCAGAACGTCGCCCGGCTCGATCGTGCGGAGCATGTCCTTCCAGCCTTGCGGGATCGGGCTTTCCTCGGTCAGCAGCGGGCGCGTGCCGAACTGGAAGGCGATCTTGCCGAGCTCGGGGTTGTCGATCCAGTCGTCCCACTCGCGCAGGAACCAGACGCCTCCGGCCATGACGATCGGCACGTCTTCGCTCACCCCTTCGGCGCGCATCGTATCGCGCAGCGCCTTAACCCGCGGATATGGGTCTTCGGGCTTGGTCGGGTCTTCGGCGTTTGACAGGCCGTTGTGCCCGCCGGCGAGCCACGGGTCCTCGTAAACCACTGCAGCCATCAGCTCACTCACTTTGTGGTAGCTGCGCTTCCAGAGCGCGCGGAAGGCGCGCGCGGAGCTGATTATCGGCAGATAGCTGACGTTGAAGCGCGCGGCGATCTCCGCCAGCTTGTAGGGCATGCCCGCGCCGCAGGTGACGCCGGTGACGAGGCCCCTGGTGCGTTCGAGAACGCCTTCCAGCACCTGTTGCGCGCCGCCCATTTCCCACAGCACGTTGATGTTGATCGCGCCCTGGCCGCCCGAAACCTCGTAGGCGCGTTTCACCTGTTCGGCGGCGCCATCAATGGCATAGCGGACGAGTTGCTCGTGCCGTTCCTTGCGAGTGAGCTGATCATAGATCTGCGGGATGATCTTGCCTTCGGCGTCGTAGCTGTCAGCATTAACCGCGCTGACGGTGCCAACCCCGCCCGCGGCCGCCCATGCGCCCGAGCTCGCGTGATTGGTCGCGGAGACGCCCTTGCCGCCCTCGATGAGCGGCCAGACCTCGCGGCCACCATAGACGATCGGGCTCAGACCCTTGAATGCCATTGAACTGCTAATCCTTGTGTGCGGCCTTATTGCGCCGCATTGTCTGCCTTGACCGGGGTTCCCCGGCAGGGCTTGATCTCTTCCGGTCCGGGCCTCTTAGCGGCCCGCTTGAACTGTGCATAGTACCCGGCCAGCTCGGGTGCGTCACGGAACGTCACCAGCTCGAAACCGACTTGCGTGAACTCGCACGCCAGCAGCAGCGGATCGATTCCGTGCTGGTCGGCCGGCCGGTCGATGTCCACCACGATGACCTGGCCGCCCTCGCGCAGCGCGGGCCACATGCGCCACAGGAACGCGTAAGGCTCGCTGATCTCGTGGTACATGTGCACCATGAAGATACGATCGAAGCTGTTTTCGGGCAACTTCGGATCGTCGATCTCGCCCAATTTGATCGAGACGTTGTCGAGCCGCTCGCGCTCGACGCGGCGCGCCAGGCGGTCGAGCGCGTCACGGTCGATATCCTGCGCGAGCACGCGGCCCTCCTCCCCGACCCGGTCGGCGAGGCGGACCGTGTAGTAGCCCTCGCCCGCGCCGATGTCGGCTACGCTCATGCCGGGCTCGATCTCGGCGAAATCCATCACCTTGCGCGCTTCGCCTACGCTGTCGCGCGCGTCTTCCGACGAAAACTCGTTCGCGCCGAGGCCGGAGACGGGCCGGTCGGGAAGCGGGAAATCGCGCGCCGTTTCGGGCCGGCCGTCGTCGACCGGCTCGCAGGCCGCGAGGCCGAGCGCCAGCACGGCGCAGAGGAGGGAGAGAAGGGTCTTCATCTGGTCCTGAGACGCCCCTAGCGGAACCGACGGGCCCGGCAAAGCTGCCGAACGCCTCTTACTCGACGTCCTCAACCTCGACCTTCTCGCCGGTGACGCGCTGGGCCAGCGCGGCGGAGATGAACGGATCGAGCGCGCCGTCGAGCACGTCGTCGGGCGAGCTCGAGGTCACGCCGGTGCGCAGGTCCTTGACCATCTGATAGGGCTGGAGGACGTAGCTCCTGATCTGATGTCCCCAGCCAATGTCGGTCTTGCTAGCGTGCTCGGCGCTCGCGGCTTCCTCGCGCTTGCGCATCTCTTCTTCGAACAGGCGCGCCTTGAGCATGTTCATCGCGATGTCGCGGTTCTTGTGCTGGCTGCGGTCCATCTGGCTGGCGACGATAATGCCACTGGGAACGTGGGTGATGCGCACCGCCGAGTCGGTCGTGTTGACGTGCTGCCCGCCCGCGCCACTCGCGCGGTAGGTATCGATCTTGAGATCGGCAGGGTTGATTTCGATGTCGATGGCGTCGTCGATCACCGGATAGACCCAGACCGAGCTGAAGCTCGTGTGCCGCCGCGCGGCGCTGTCGTACGGGCTGATGCGCACGAGGCGGTGCACGCCGCTTTCGGTCTTGGCATAGCCATAGGCGTTCTCGCCCTTGATCAGCAGGGTCGCGGCCTTGATCCCGGCCTGTTCGCCGGCATGATAGTCGATCAGCTCGACCTTGAAGCCGCGCCGCTCGGCCCAGCGGGTATACATACGCTGGAGCATTTCCGCCCAGTCCTGGCTTTCCGTCCCGCCCGCACCGGCATGGATTTCGAGATAAGTGTCGTTCGCGTCCGCCTCGCCGCCGAGCAGTGCCTGGACCTTGTCGGCGTCGGCGCGTTCGGCAAGCCTCGCAAGGCTGGCAAGACCTTCGGCCACGACATCGTCGTCACCTTCGGCTTCGCCCATTTCGACGAATTCGATCGCGTCGTCCTTCTCGGACCCAATCTGCCGCACCGTGCCGATCGCGCTTTCGAGCCGCTTCTGCTCGCGCGTGATCGCCTGCGCTTCCTTCGGATCATCCCACAGCGTGGGATCCTGGACGCGCGCGTTCAACTCGTCCAGCCGGCGCAGCGCGCGTTCCCAGTCGAGCGACTGCCGCACCAGCGCCAACGCGGCGTCGATACGGTCGATATGGGCCTGCCCTTCGGCACGCATAAATTGATTCTCCAAAGGATTTGGCCGCCCGCTTAGCGGAGGGGCGTGCGAAGCGAAAGGGACGCCCGAAGACCGGCGTCAGTGCCCTCGTTCGAGCTTCTTCACCGCGGCCAGCGTGAGGCGGACGTGATTGCGATAGTCGAGGTCCGAATGGACGAACACGATCCGGCCGCTTTGGTCGATGATGTAGCTGGTGCGCTCGGTCAGCCCGGTGTCCTTGCCGTCGCGGACGAGCGCCGCATCGTACGCCTCGATGATCTTCGGGGTCGCAGCGCCGACGGCGAACTTGTCGCGGCATTCCTCTCTCGAGAAGCGTTTCAGCGTTTCGATGTCGTCGGCCGACATCCCGACCACCGTCGCGCCTGCAGCGGCGAACTCGTCCGACGCCTCGGCAAACTGGCGCGCCTCCAGCGTGCATCCCTTGGTGAAGGCCTTGGGATAGAAATAGAGTACGACAGGCCCTTTCGCCAGGGCGGCGCGCAAGTTGAAGGTGAAGGCCTTGCCGGCGAGCGCTGCGTCGGTGGCGAACACCGGCGCTTTCGCCCCGACCGGCAACTCGGCCGATGCCGGCGCAGCCAGAAGCGTGGCGAATGCGGCGGCCATGGCAAGTTTCCTCATCGCGCTCTCCTTCCCAAAAGTCAGTAGATTCCGCCCTGGTCCTCGACGAAGTCAGAAGGCTCGCCGTGACGCCCAGTGCCGGCCCCCGGATTGCGGCGCGCTGTCTCGCCCCGGCGAATCAAATCCAGGAACTCGCGGCGCTTGGCTTCGATCGCATCGGCGCGCGTGCGCCGCGGCGGCTCGGTATCGGGCTTGAACGCCTCCCAGATGATCGAGCTCAGAGGGTCGTCGGTCGGCGAGCCATCGAGCACCCGTTTGCCGGAACGCCGGTCGATCCGCACCATTCGCACACCCTGCGGCGCAACGAACGGCTCCTCCGACCAGCGATCGCGTGTCTCCTGCACGAATTCCTTGAACATCGGCGCGGCCGTGTTCCCGCCCTGGACCCAGCCGCCCATGTTCCGCGGCTGGTCGAAGCCGAGGTACATGCCCGCGATGATGTCCGGCGATCCGCCCACGAACCAGGCGTTCGTCGGGCCGGTGGTCGTGCCGGTCTTGCCGAACAGCGGCAGATCGAGGTCGCGCAGGCGCACCGCCGTGCCGCGCGTCACCACGCCTTCCAGCATGTGCACGACCTGATAGGCCGTCCGCGGATCGAGCACCTGCTTGCCGCTACGGCCAAGCCGCGGCATTGGCTTGCCGTCCCATTCCGGCATGTCGCACCGCTCGCAATTGCGCGTGTCGGCGCGCCAGATCACCTTGCCGTGGCGGTCCTGCACGTAGTCGATCAGCGTGGCATTGTTCTGCCGCCCGTGATTGACCAGCGCAGCATAGGCGTTGACCATCTTGAGCACGGTGGTGTCGCCCGCGCCCAGCGCGAACGCCGGATAGGGCTCGTAACTGCCGATCCCGACGCGCTCGAACGTGTCGATGACTTTGGGCATGCCCGCGTCCATCGCGACGTGCACCGTCATCAGGTTGCGGCTCTGCTCTAGGCCCCAGCGCATGGTGTGGACCCCGCCGCCGCCGCCGCCGAAGTTGCGGAAGCATTTCTCGCCCAGCGCTGCGCCCTGGTAGAAGCAGAACGTCTGGTCGGGCACTTGCGTCGCGGGGGTCATGCCGTTGTCGAGGCCGGTGGCATAGACGAACGGCTTGATGGTCGATCCGGGTTGGCGTTGGGCCTGTGTCGCGCGGTTGAAGTCGCTCAGGCCGCTGTCGAACCCGCCCTGTATGGCGAGCACCCGGCTGGATTGCGGGGCCATGGCGACGAAACCGCCCGAGACCTCGGGTACGGAGCGCAGCCGGTAGCCGTTGCCCGAACGCTCGACCGCGACGACGTCGCCGACCTTCACCGCATCGGGAAAGCCGGTCAGCGGATAAGTCTCGCCGTCGGTGAGCCCCACGGTCGCGGACGATCCGCTGCGCTCGGTCACGACGCCGACGCGCCAGTCGCGGAAGTCGAGATTGAGGTTGGACGAGCGGAGCTGTGCAACGAGATCGCCGTTGTCCGGATCGATCGTCGCCACCGGACCGGGCCAGCCGCGGTTCCCGTGATAGCGCAACATGCCATTGCGCAGTGCGTCGCGCGCGGCCTCCTGCAGGACCGGGTCGAGCGAGGTGCGGACCCATAGCCCGCCAGCATAGACGCTGTTGCGGCCATCCGCCGCCGTTTCGCCGAACTTCTCGATCAGCGTGCGCCGGACTTCCTCGAAGAAATAGCCGGCGTCGACGGTTTCATGCTGCGCACGCATCGGCTTGAGATCGAGCGGCTGGCTCTTGGCCTCGGCTGCCTCTGCCGCGGTGACGAAATCGTTCTCGACCATCTGGTCGAGCACGAAATTGCGCCGCTCCAGCGCCAGTTCCGCGTGCTGCTTGCGTCCGTAGCGCTCCGGTGCCTTGGGAAGGATCGCGAGGAAGGCCATCTCGTGCAGTTCGAGATCGCCGACGTCCTTGTCGAAATAGGCGCGCGAGGCGGCCTGCACCCCGAAGCTGCGCCGCCCGAGCGGAATCTCGTTGAGATAGAGCTCGAGGATCTGCTGCTTGGTCAGCACCCCTTCGATGCGCCGGGCGAGGATCATTTCCTTGAGCTTGCGGGTGACCGAATATTCGTTCGACAGCAGGATGTTCTTCGCCACCTGCTGGGTGATCGTCGAGCCGCCGACGGCCCGCTCGCCCGAGCCGAGCTTGCTGACATAGTCGATCACGGCGCCGGCGAGACCGCCGGCGTCGATTCCGCCATGGCTGAAGAACGTCTTGTCCTCGGCCGCCAGGTAAGCTTCGATCAATTCGACCGGAAAGTCGGCATACTGCAACTGAACGCGCCGTTCGCGCGCGTAGGAATAGACGATGTCCCCATCGATTCCGCGCACCATCGTGGGCAGAGGCGGTTCGTATTCGAGCAGCGTTTCCGCGTCCGGCAGATCGCGCGCAAGCAATGCCCAGACGACGAGCCACAGCGCGAGGAACGCGCCCAGCAGGATCGTTGTCCAGCGGAACCAGCGCTTTTCGCGCCAGCTCGTCCTGAACCAGTTCAACGCGCCGGACGCATCGCGGCGGATCCGGTAGCGGAAATACTCGGTGGTAGACTGTTCGGCCATGGTCTGGACGCGTCCCTAGCACGCGGATTCCGTCTTGCGCCATATCGATTAGGTCGGCAGCGCCACAAACCTCCGCCGTTGACCCACAAAGCGAGAGGATTGCGATGCCCGCCACCCCCGCCTGGCCGCCCAAATCGACCCCGCGCCTCTATCTTGAGGAGCGGATCGAAATCGGCGCCACGATCGAGCTCGACCAGGCCCAGGCCCGTTACCTGCTCGGCGTGATGCGGCGCGGAGACGGCGACGCGGTGCGCCTGTTCGACGACCGTACCGGCGAGTACCTCGCCCGCCTGGCTGCTGCCGGGGGCGGACGCTGCCTAGCGACGGTCGAGGAGAAGTTGGCTCCGCGCGAGGACGTGCCGGACCTGTGGCTCTGCGCCTCTCCGCTCCAGCGCGACAACTTCGCGCTCGTGGCGGAGAAGGCTTGCGAGCTCGGCGTGCGGCGGTTCGTTCCGGTCGAGATGCGCCGCTCGGTCGTGCGCAAGATCAACGATGCACGGCTCCAGAAGCGGATGATCGAGGCTGCCGAGCAGTGCGAGCGCACCGCCCTGCCCGAGCTTGCCCCGCTGACGAAGCTCGACCGGCTCCTGCGGGATTGGCCGGCGGATCGCGCGCTGTTCTTCGCCGACGAACTGGGCGGCGAAGCGCCGGCGGAGGCGCTGGCGAGCCATGCCGGTCCGGCCGCGCTACTGATCGGTCCTGAGGGCGGCTTCGACAACGTGGAACGTGCCGCGATTCGCGCGCTGCCGCAGGCGCGACCGGTCTCGCTGGGCCCACGAATCCTGCGCGCCGAAACCGCGGCGATCGCCGCCACCGCGCTGTGGATGGCGGTCGCCGGGGACTGGCGCAATTAGCGCTTTCCTCCAATTCGCCGGTTGCCTATCGCAACCCGCATGAGCACTCGTGAAGCCTCGGCCGCCGACGATCCGACCATCGAAAGCCGCGACCAGCTGGTCGCGCCGATTGCCGCCGGCGAGAAGCCGAAAGACGCCTGGCGCATCGGAACCGAGCACGAGAAGCTCGTCTACAAGCGGGAGGATTTCCACGCCCCCGCCTATGACGAATCATGCGGCATTCGCGATCTCCTGCTGAACTTGCGCAAGTTCGGGTGGGAGCCGGTCGAGGAAGGCGGCAAGGTCATAGCGATGCGGGGTGCGGACGGCACCGTCAGTCTCGAACCCGCGGGGCAGCTCGAACTGTCAGGCGCGCCGCTCGAAAACCTGCATGAGACCTGCGACGAGACCGGCCGGCACCTCAAGCAGGTGAAAGCTATCGGCGAATGCTGCGGCGTCGGCTTTCTCGGGCTGGGCATGTGGCCCGACAAGACCCGCGAGGCGCTGCCGGTGATGCCCAAGGGCCGCTACGAGATCATGATGCGGCACATGCCGCGCGTGGGTTCGCTCGGCCTCGACATGATGCTGCGCACCTGCACCATCCAGGTGAACCTCGACTACGGCAGCGAGGCGGACATGGTGAAGAAGTTCCGCGTCGGGCTGGCGCTTCAGCCGCTCGCGACCGCGCTCTTCGCGAATTCGCCGTTCACCGAGGGCAAGCCCAACGGCTACCTCTCCTACCGCAGCCATATCTGGTCGGACACGGACCCGCACCGCACCGGCATGCTCCCCTTCGTGTTCGAAGATGGCTTCGGCTACGAGCGATGGGTCGACTACATGCTCGACGTGCCGATGTATTTCGTCTTCCGCGACGGGAAGTACATCGACGCTGCGGGCCAGAGCTTCCGCGACTTTCTCGAGGGCAAGCTGCCCGCGCTTCCCGGCGAGAAACCGCGCGAAAGCGATTGGTGGGACCATCTCTCCACCGCCTTCCCCGAAGTGCGGCTCAAGAGCTTTCTCGAGATGCGCGGCGCCGACGGCGGGCCGTGGAACCGGATCTGCGCCCTGCCCGCCTTCTGGGTCGGTCTGCTCTACGACGAGGGCGCTCTCGATGCGGCGTGGGACGTCGTGAAGGACTGGACGATGGAAGAGCGCGAGGCGCTGCGGGGTGCAGTGCCGAAGCTCGCTCTCGATGCGCCACTACCGAACGGCGGTAAGCTCCACGACATCGCGCGCGAGGTGCTTGCGATCTCCCGCTCTGGCCTCGCCGCACGCGCCCGGCTCAACAGCGGCGGCGACAACGAGACGGGATTCCTCGAAACGCTCGACGAGATCGTTGCCAGCGGCAAAGTTCCGGCGCAGCGCCTGCTCGACCTCTACCACGGCGAGTGGAACGGCGACGTCTCGCGGATCTACGAGCAGAGCTTCTAGCGTCTATTCCGCGGGCTGCTGCTGCACGGACCGCCCGCGCAGTAGCAGCCGCCGCCCGAGCGCTGCAAGCGGCCGGGTGATCAGCCCATGGCGCTCCATCCATGTGTGATAGGCGCGATATTTCTCATCTTCGCCCAGCAGATGCGCCTCCTCGGTCCTTGCGCGCCAGTAATAGATCGCGCTCACGCAGCCGAGGAAGAAGGTGTTGCGCACCATGTCCACCGCCGAGCCGCTGGAGACGAGAAACGGTAGCGTCGAGCACCACCAGAACAGGTTCTTCGATAGATACGCCGGGTGCCGCGTGAAGCGGTAGGGCCCGTTCGTCAGTACGCCGCGATAAGTCAGGTTGGAAAAGCGCATCCCGAATGCGAGCGTCGCCCAGGCGTAGATCGCCGTCAGGAACACGAGCCACGCGGCCCAGACCGAAGCCAGAACGGGACTGTCCCCGAACCAGAAGCCCCAGCCGGGCGTGTTGACCTCGTATGCCAGCATGCCGTCGCCGCCCATGAAGGTGAAGACGAAGGGCGGGTAGCAGATCAGCGCCGCCAGCCATCCGGCCAGGAACGGATTGCCGCTGCGGATATGCGCGTCGAGCGGGCGGAAGGTGATGAGATAGCCGACCGTGCCGATCTGCACATCGATCACGAACAGGAGTTGGATCAGCAGCATGCCGAGCGCGACGGGGTTGGCGGCGATCTGCGCAAGGTCCGTTTCCACCACCGCCGCAAAGCCGCCGGGCAGGATCGAGATCATGAAAGCACCGAAGAACGCCTTGATGATCCAGGCCCGCCAGTGCTTCTTCACCTCATCCGGATCGAACGCCTCGCGCCCGAGGAGCATAGCGCCGAAATGCCAGGCGTGATCGCGCGGGTTCACCATGTAGCGGTCGAGCCAGAGCACGTACGGCACCGACAGCACGACCAGCGGGATCGCTGCCGCGGCGATGACGTCCATCGCGAAGAGATACTGCCCCCGCCAGTACCAGCGCGCGACGCAGTAGAGGAAGCCGAGGATCGCCCAGGTCGCCCAGAGGCCCGCGATCTTCACCAGCGAGACCTCGATCACTTCAGGCAGGGAGCGCTTGCGGCTCCAATCGATGCCGGTGGAGGGGTTGCGGTGGACCTTGTCGATGAAGATCGACCAAAGGATCATCGGCGCCGCAGAGAAGAGCAGCGCGGTCAGCGCCGCGTGCGGCCCGGAGAGCGGCGCACGCGGGCCCGGCAATGCAAAGGCGTCAGCAATGTGCGGCCAGTTGCGGCAGAAGACGATCCACGCGAGCAGCCCTAGCAGCCCGGCGAGGCCCACGCCCGCCGAGACATCGCTTGCCGGGGGTCCCTTTGCCGAGATCGGGTGCGCGCTCATGACGAGTCGCGCGATAGCGGCAAAGGGTTAAGCGCGCGGTAAGAGCCTAGACGGCGCGATTACCGGAAGGCGTGGATCGTGCCGCCATCGTCCAGCAGGTAGAGGGTGTTGTTGGCCACGACCGGCGGAAGCGAGATAGGCGTTTCCAGATCGATGAACAGGCTGGCCGAGCCTTCGCCGACGCTGATCTTGTAGATCTCGCCCTGCGTGCTGGCGGCCCACAGGTTGTTGCCCGCGAGGACGGGACCGGTCCAGAAGATCGGGCCCTCCTTGTCCTCTTCGTCGCGGTAGCGCTGCAACTGCGTGAGCCACCGCACCTTGCCGGTTGCGCGCGCGATCGCGAGAAGGCGGGCATCGTCGGTCAGCGCGAAAATCCATTCGCCGGCGACAGCCGGGGTGGAAATACCGGCGACGTTCAGCTCCCACTGCCGCTGGCCGGTCACGAGCTCGTAGGCAGCCATGCGGCCGCCCTGGCCGAGCGCGTAAACGCTTCCGGAATCGATGATGGGATCGGCGTCTATGTCGGTCAGCGATCCGACTTCGGTCGAGATCGAGGTGCGAGCGAGGGCGTCCGACCACAGAACCCGGCCGTTCTCGTAACGATAGGCCGCTAGTTCGCCGGAGCTGTAACCCGCGATCACGGTCCCCTGCCCTGCCGCTGGGGTCGCGACGCCGAACACGCCTGCCTGCGCCTGCGAACCGGATTCGTTCCACTGCGTTTCGCCGGTAGCAGCGTTCAACGCATGGATCTGGTTGTCCTGCGTCATCACATAGATTGAATTGAACGCAATCGTCGGCGCGCCGCGGAGCGGCCCGGCAGGCTGCTTTTTCCAGATCTCGCTGCCCGTTCCCGCATCGAGCGCGATCACCTGACCCACGCCGTTGGTCGCATAGACGCGGCCGTCGTTGTAGCTCACCCCGCCGCCGAATGCCGCGTTGCGCGCGTTGCCGGTGAGTTCCATCCGATGGCTCCAGCGCCGCGCGCCGGTCTGCGCGTCGAAGGCATGGATCACGCCCTCGGTATCGACAGCAAACAGTGTGCCATTACCGATGACCGGGGCGGAGGCGAGCTTGCGGCGTTCGCCGCCGCCCGCGATCTGCACCGTCCAAGCCAATGCCGGATGGTCCGCCAGCGTGAGGTGGCCGTAAGCCTTGTCGGCGGTGCCGCCTGCCTGGGCCCATTCCGTGTTCGTCTGCGCCGGGGGCAGAACGACGGCCACGCCGGCCATTGCCGGATCGACCTTCGCCCCGCTTTCGATCCGCGAAAGCACCGGCTTGCGCTCGCCGATCGTCGGGGTGGTCTTGGTTTCGCCGCCGCCGAAGATGCCGCACGCACCGAGCATGCCGGCGAGCGCCGTCACGGCAACGCCGCGGCCAAGAATGGAAATGCCGCGGCCAAGAATGGAAATGCGATTCGACTTCATCGGTTAGGCCCGTCCTGAATTATTGCTGCGCTTGCGGCGCGGCCGCGGGTTCTCGAATTCCGTCCAGCACCGCATCGACGTCTTCGATCGCGTCCACACCGAGGACGCCCGCCATCTGCCGTGCGCGAGAGCGGAGACTGTTGGGCTGAGTTTCGTCCTTCGCGATCGATGCGAAGAGCGTTCCCGCCTCCTGATTCTTGCCCTGGTCGAGATAGGCCATCGCGACCAGTTCGCCTGCACTGCCGAAGTAGGGGCTACCCGGCACCGCCAGCGGCTTGAGCCGCGCGACGACCTCGCCCGGTTCCAGGCTGTCGAAAGTCGCAGCGATCTCGCGGACGGCGGCCAGGTCGCGGAGCAGTTGCGGCACATCGCCGTCGGCTGCGACTTCCGCGTAGATCTTCGCCGCATCCTCGTTGCGGCCCTGCTCCATTGCAATGCCGGCCTTGAGCAGCGCCGCCTGGGTCGCTGCGCCGCCTTCTTGGGCCACCAGCGGCTCGAGGCCTTCGGTCGCACTGCCGAAATTGCCCGACTGGAGCTGATCGAGTGCGCCGACGAGCGTTTCGGACTCCGCTTCCCGCGCCGCTTCCTGCCGATGGTCCCAGAACAGGTATCCACCGAAAGCCGCAAGGCCGAGCACGACGGCGGCGATGATGGCCTTGGCGTAGCGCTGTGCGAAGTCCGCGAACTGATCCTGCCGGACCGCCTCATCGACTTCGCGCATCAGCACGTCTTCTTCCGCGGCGCGGCGCTGGTCGGGGTTTTGCTTGGAAAGAGGGTTCAGGGCCAAGACGTGGCACTTTCGATCATTCGAGTGAAGGTTCGCCGGGCTGTTTAGCGGATGACCGCGCCAATTCAACTTGGAAACCCGCCTGTCCCCCACCGCGTGAACCCGAGGTGAAGCGGGCCGCGACGAACATTCAGCTCAGGGCGTCGTTGTCCATCGCAGAGGAGTAGAGACGGCGATAGGCCGCGATCATCGGTTTCTCGTCGTAGCTGGTCCGCGCCTTGTCGCGGTTTACCTGCCCAATCCGGTCGCGCAGAGCGGGATCGCCCGCGAGCTGCGCGAGGCCTTGCGCCAGTGCGCTTTCGTCGCCTGCGGGGCCGATCAGGGGTACGTTGGCCTCGGACACTATATCAGCAACATCGCCCACTGCCGGCGCGACCACCGGCAGGCCAGCGGCCATTGCCTCCACCAGCGAGATCGGAAACTGCTCGCTGTCGGACGAAAGCGCGAACACGTCGAACAGGCCGACATAGCGCTCCGGATGGGGCGCAAAGCCCGGCAGATGGACCCGGTGGCCGATGTCGTATTCATCCGCCTCGGCGCGGATCGCGTCCCGCTCGGGCCCTTCGCCGACGATCACCAGGTGCCAATCCTCAGGCAGATGACGGAAAGCGCGCACCAGCCGCGGCAGGTTCTTGACTGGGCGCAGGCCGGCGAGCGTGCCGACCCAGAACTCACCCTTCCGCTTCACCACGCCGCGCAGAGCGTCCGGCTTCGGGCGCTTGGCGAAGGCTTTGGTGTCGATGCCGTTGGGGATGTGCTTCACCCGCCCGATCGGCTGCTCCCACACCTGGAGCGCAATCCCCTCAAGCGTTTCCGAGGGCACCACCAGACCGTTCGTGCGCCCGAGTGCGATCTTGCGAAACCAGTTGCGCATCGGCTTGAGGCGCTTGCGCTCGTCTTCGTTGAAACCGTCTTCGTGATGGATCAGCGCCGGCAAACGGAAAACGTCCCTGAACACCGTATGCGCCATCACCGCGTTCATCGCGCCCCAGTTGTAGGTCAGCACGAGATCGTAGCCCTGCATGGCGCGGGCAAGACGCTTCAGGCGCCCCGGCGTGGGCTTGCCCTTCAGCGCCGGAAAATCGCGCGGATAAGTCACGGGAATCTGCCGCAGGATGTGCTGCGCTGCCTCCATCCGGTCCGGTTCCGCCGAGACGATCGCGTGCGAGACCTTGGGCCCGAAGGCATTGATCAGCCGAACCGAGCGTAGTTCCTTGCCGCCAGCGGCGAAAGTCGAATGGAGATGCAGTATCCGCGCCTTGCCGCGCCCGGTGGCGCTCATACCGCCTTCGCCATCAATCGGTCGACCGCCGACAGGACGGCCGGCTCGTCGAGCAGCGGCGCGTGCCCCACGTTCTCCACCGTGACGAGTTCGGCGTCGGGGTGCCGCGCGAGCATGTTCCGGGCGGTCTCTTCCGATAACAGGTCAGACAAAGCCCCGCGCACAATCAGCAACGGTGCGCCCTGCAGTGCCTCGTACGCAGGCCAAAGGTCGGGCGGCGCAGCACCGTCGCCGGCCTGGAACGGCTCGGCGATGCTCATGTCGTAGTCAAACGCGATGCGGCCGTTCTGCTGCACCGTCATCGTGCGTTTGGCCATGGCGATCCACTCTTCGGTGTCGAACTCCGGGTGGGCCGCCGAATGCACTTCCTCAAGCGCGTGGGCGGCGTGCATCCACGTAGGGAAGTTGCGGCCATGGCCGACGTATTCGGCGATGCGCGCCAGTCCTGCCTCCTGAAGCTCGGGACCGACGTCGTTGAGTACCGCACCGGCGATCCTGCGTGGTTCGGCCGCGGCCAGCATCATCGTCATCAGTCCGCCGAGCGAGGTCCCCACGGCGACGAAGCGGGAAATCCCCTCCTGCGCCAGCAATGCAGACACGTCCCCGACATATGTCGTCGGCGTGTAAGTCGCCGGGTCGCGCGCATATTCGCTGTCGCCCCGCCCGCGCATCTCGGGCACGAGCACACGGCGCTCCCCGGCAAGATGCTCGGCAAGCGCCCCGAAATCGCGCGCATTGCGCGTCAGACCATGCATGCAGACGACCGGCACACGGTCCTCACGCCCCGGATAGTCGCGGAAATGCAGCTTCAGACCGTCCGGGCTTTCCCAGAAACGGTCGCTAAATCCTGTGTCCATCGGCTTCGGAGAGTTTCCTGTGTCCAAGTTGCTGCATCTCCGGACGGCCGCATTGCCAGCGCCGCCCGCGCGGCCCACTATCGCCCGATGCGTGAAGAACCGCAAGCGTCGCCCTATCGGCCCGATCCTGCGATCCTGCCTCTCTCGGGCTGGATTGCAGACGAAGTGGCCGCCGCCGAATTCCCCCGCGCCACTTTGCGCTTCCGCAATCGCAGGTGGGACCGTGCTGTCGGCCTGGACGATCTCGACGATCGGCAGTGGGCGGCGCACTTCGCCCGGTTCGAACCCTTGGCGGAGAATCTGCCCTGCCCGCTCGCGCTGCGGTACCACGGCCATCAGTTCCGGGTGTACAATCCCGAGATCGGCGACGGGCGCGGGTTCCTGTTTGCGCAGATGCGCGACGCGGAGGGACGGCTGCTCGACCTCGGCACCAAGGGGTCCGGCCTTACACCCTACAGCCGCACAGCCGACGGCCGCCTGACGCTGAAGGGTGCGGTCCGCGAGATCCTCGCCACCGAGATGCTGGAGGCGCTGGGCGTCTATACCTCCAAGACCTTCTCGGTAATCGAAACCGGCGAGGAGCTATGGCGGGGCGACGAGCCCTCCCCCACCCGCTCGGCGGTCATGGTGCGGCTGAGCCACGGGCATATCCGCATCGGCACCTTCCAGCGCCTCCTCGCGCTGGAGGAACGGGAGCATATGGCGGGCCTTGTCGACTATTGCCTCACCCAATTCCCCGGCTCCCAGCCGCCCGCGGATGCGCCGGGGCGGGACGAGCCGGCGGTTGTCCTGATGCATCAGGTGGTCGAGCGACTTGCCGACCTTGCCGCCGCCTGGATGGTCGCGGGCTTTGTCCACGGCGTGCTCAACACCGACAACATGAACGTGACGGGCGAGAGCTTTGACTACGGCCCCTGGCGCTGGCTACCCGAATGGGATGCAGGCTTCACCGCGGCTTATTTCGATCAGACGGGGCTCTACGCCTTTGGCCGCCAGCCGGAAGCGCTGCACTGGAACCTAGGGCAGTTTGCGGTCGCGCTGCGCCTGCTCGCCGATGCGCCGCCGCTGATCGCCGCGCTGGAGCGGTTCGGACCGCTCTACATGGATGCGGTGGCGCGGCGCTGGTGCTGGCGGCTGGGAGTTGAATCCCGCGGGCCGGAGCAGGACGGCGTGCTAGTCGCCGCCTGCGAGAGGGCGATGCGGGAGACCGGGGCTCAACCGGACGGCTTCTTCCATCGCCACCGCGGTGGGCGAGACACCGAGGGTGAACTGGCCGAGGCGCTCAAAGACTATCGCGCCATTCCTTCGGAGGATCCGTATTGGGACCTGCCGGCGCCAGAAACGATGCTGGTCGAGGAGGTCGAGACGATCTGGTCCGCGATCGACCAGCGCGACGATTGGGTTCCGCTCCACGACAAAGTGGAAGCCATCCGCCGGATGGGCGATGCACATGGCCCGCCCCCGCCGCCTCAGGGGCACTGAGCTACCGACTGGCAGACAATCGGTTTGTTACTACCTTGGGCCTATGGCATTGGCCCCGACATTCAGGAACGCAGGGATACCCGCTCCAGTGAGCAGCAATGAAATCGTGTCTTTCGCGCCCGCGACGGGCGAGGAACTGTGGCGCAGCCCCGCCGGCAATGTCGAGGAGACAGTCGACCGCGCACGCCGCGCCTGGCCCGCCTGGGCCGCGCAGCCGCTGGCGACCCGCATCGAGCTCTGCCGCCGCTTCGCGAACGAGGTGCGCAAGCAGTCGGACCGCTTCGCCGAACTGATCGCGCGCGAGACCGGCAAGCCGCTCTGGGAAGCGCTCACCGAAGTCGACAGCGTGATCAAGAAGGTCGATATTTCGGTCACCGCCTACGCGGAGCGAACGGGACAGAAGAAGCTCGACAGCGCACTCCAGGGCACAGCGGCGGTCCGGCACAAGCCGCACGGGGTCATGGCCGTGCTCGGCCCGTACAACTTCCCAGCGCACCTGCCCAACGGGCACATCGTTCCCGCGCTGATCGCGGGCAACGCAGTGATCTTCAAGCCGAGCGAGAAGACGCCGGCCGTGGGCGAGTTCCTCGTCGAGTGCTTCCACCGCGCCGGCATTTCGGCGGCGGTTGTGCAACTACTCGTCGGCGGGCCGGAAGAAGGCAAGGAATTGGTGGCGCACCGGGGAGTGGACGGCGTGCTGTTCACCGGGTCGGCCCAGGCGGGGATCGCGATCAACCGGAAGCTGGCGACCAGCCCCAACAAGATCGTCGCCCTCGAAATGGGTGGCAACAATCCCATCGTAGTGCTTGATACACCGAAGATTTCCGATGCAGCGACGCTGATCATCCAGTCCGCATTCACTTCGGCCGGACAGCGCTGCACGGCGGCGCGCCGGCTGATCGTCAAGGCGAGCATGTACGACGCGATCGTGACCGAGGTGAAGGCGCTCGCCGGCCGCATCATCGTCGACCAGCCCTTCGCCGATCCCGCGCCCTTCATGGGCCCGGTGATCGACAACCAGGCAGCGGATCAGTTGATGGAGAGCTTCCTCTACCTGCTGTCGAACGGCGGCAAGGCGATCCGCCATATGACGCGTCCCGACGACGACCTGCCGTTCCTTTCCCCCGCGATGATCGATACGACGGCGATGGCCGAGCGGCCGGATGTCGAGTTGTTCGGCCCGCTGCTGCAGGTCATCAAGGTGGATGATCTCGACGAAGGAATCGCGGAGGCGAACAACACACGCTTCGGTCTCTCCGCTTCACTGATCGGCGGAACGCCCCAGGATTACAATAGGTTCTGGGCCAATATTCGCGCGGGAATCGTCAATTGGAACCGCCCGACGAACGGCGCATCCTCGAACGCGCCGTTCGGCGGCATCGGCCTGTCGGGCAATCACCGCCCGGCCGCCTATTACGCGGCGGACTATTGCGCTTATCCGGTGGCGAGCACCGAGATGGACCAGCCGCGCGCCAGCGTAGGCGTCGGCTTCAAGGACGCCTGAAGCGCCCTACAGCCCTTGCGTGACGAGATCGGCCTCCGTCAGCCCGGATGTGCCAGCGCGCGCGTAGAGCGCGAATGAGGCTCCTTCGCGCGTGCCGCGCAGGATCGATTCATCGCCTGCGGCGGCGAGGGTCGACGAGAAGCCCGCGTCGAGCGCGCGGGTGTGGTAAAACGCAAGCACCTCCTCGATCGGCACGGGCGTCCGGAAATTGACTGCTCGCAGCGCGCACCCCGCCGCATCGCTGCCCGCCGCTTCCTGCGTTGCGCCGCGAGGATAGACAGGGAACGGAGCGGGCATACGGGCGGCCCAGATGAAGCCCCGGTCGAGCGAGCGGACGCAGGCCTCGCTCGCGCCTGCGTAGGCAGCGCGTGCGGTGATCGTGATACGGCTTTCCAGCGGGACTTCCGCCTCAGGCTCCCCGACCGGAGGCAGCCGCCGAAATCGATCGCGCCCGCCGACGAGCGCCCGTGCCTCCTCGCGCGCGGCATCGATGGCGCGGGGGCTGTCGTTCACAAGTGGCAGCGCGTGGTCGATGCCGCCGGTCAGCGCAGCGCTACCTTCGTTCTGGAGCGACAGGTCGGGGTCCGTCAGGATCTGATCGTTGAGGGCGGCGATCACCGCTGGGTCGACATCACCGGGGGTCGGCTCGAGGCGCTCGCCGCTGCATGCCGCAAGGACGCAGGCGAGCAGCGCGCAGAAAGCGATGCGGTGCTCCGCCATGCCAGTCCCCTTTCCAGCCCCGTGCCGACCTGCGGGTTAGCGGCAAGAGGGAAGAATAGGGTTAACCAGTCTACAGAAAAGTTGAAGGCGCCCGCCGCCATCTGGCAACGGAGCGCCTTCCGCGGCACGGTGGGGCCGCGCTGCGGCTGCAGGTGGGTGCAGCCGAAGCTTGTCAGTGCAATCGGATCAGCGGCAACGCGAACCGCTGCGGTCGATCTCGCGGCCGAGGAGGGCACCGCCCGCCGCGCCGAGAATGGCGCCGAGGGTGCGGTCGCCACGGCCGGCAACTTCATGACCGACCAGACCGCCGACTGCGCCGCCGATCAGGAGGCCGGTCGTGCCGTCATCCTTGCGGCAGTAGTAGCGCCCGTCACGGCCGCGCCACGTGCGCCGGTCACGATAGTCGCGGTCACGATCACGATAGCGATCGTTCCGGCCCCGATCATAGCGGCGGTCGCCGCGGTCGCGATAGCGGTCGCGCCACTGGTTGCTGCTCTCGATCTCGTAAGTCGCCGCGTGGGCTGCCTGGTAGGTGCCGGTGGGCACCGCTGCCTGCGCGGGCATCGCCATCGCGAGGCCCGGGGCCGCAATCGCCAGCGCTGCGATCTTGAAAGTCTTCATGGTCATCGCTCGGTCCTTTCTTCTCTCGTCGGACCCCGACTCGATGGGTCATCCGCTCGATGCATTCATGTTTACGACGTGTTTTCTGAACGGACTGCAACACGAGATACAGAATTCGAATTTGCGACAGAGCGAGCGATTTCGGCTGTCGAGATGCCCTCTTGCAGCGGTTCATCGTCGCACCTAAATGCCTCGCAAGTGACCGATGCACCGCCCCAGACCCGGCAATCGGGCTTCGCCGCCGGGCTCACGGCCTACTTCATCTGGGGTTTCCTACCGCTTTACCTGCTTCTCGTTCGAGAGGTGCCGGCTTTCGAGTTCGTCGGTTGGCGAATCATCTGGACGCTGCCGATCTGTCTGCTGATCGTGGCGGTTCGCAAACAAGGGCCGCAGATCCGCGCAGCGCTGTTCAACCGCCGCGTACTTGCCACTCTGGCCGCGAGCGCGACGCTGATCGGCACCAACTGGTTCGTCTACGTCTGGGCGATCCAGCACGATCACGTCTACGCCGCGAGCCTCGGCTACTACATCAATCCGCTGATCAACGTGCTTCTGGGGACCTTCGTCCTGGGCGAGCGGCTGAGCCGACGGCAATGGCTGGCGGTGGCCATCGCCGCCTGCGGCGTGGCGCTTCTCCTCGGCGGCGCGCTGACGACGCTATGGATCAGCCTCACCTTGGCCGTGACGTTCGGAGCCTATGGCCTGCTGCGCAAGCAAGTCGACGTCGGCGCCCTCCCCGGCTTGACAATCGAATCGGCGCTCCTGCTCGTGCCCGCGGCGGCGATCGCCTGGTGGTACGCCGCCTCACCCACGGGTTCGTCGTTCGGCCAGTCGACCGAGCTCAGCCTCGCAATCGTGCTTGGCGGCATCCTGACCGCAATCCCCCTGCTGCTGTTCGCCATCGCCGCGCGGCGGATGGATTATTCGACCCTGGGCTTCCTGCAGTTCCTCGCGCCGACGATCGTCTTCATCCTGGGCCTGACCGTGTTCGATCAGCCGCTCCAGCCGGTGCAGCTCGCCTGCTTCGTGCTGATCTGGATCGCCATCGCCGTTTTCGTGTGGGACATTCTCGCGCGGCGGCAGGCGGACAAGGTCCTTCAGGCCTAGGCGCGCAGCCTCCAGCGCAGAGTCTCGCCGGCATGGAACGGGACGATCGCAGTGCCGCCCGCGTCGATCTCCTCCGCGACATCGGTGCCGGTCCGCTCCAGCGTGATCCGCCCCTCGTTGAGCGGTAATCCATAGAAGCGCGGGCCGTTTACCGAAGCGAAGCTCTCGAAGCGATCGAGCGCCCCTTCCTCGTCGAACACCTGCAGATAGCTCTCCAGCGCGTAGGGCGCGTTGAAGATGCCCGCGCAACCGCAGGCGCTTTCCTTGGCATGGCGCGCATGGGGCGCGCTGTCGGTGCCGAGGAAATACTTCGCAGAGCCCGAGGTCGCCGCCTTGCGCAGGGCCAGCCGGTGCTTCTCGCGCTTGGCGACCGGCAGGCAGTAGGCATGCGGCCGAATGCCGCCAACGAGCATGGCGTTGCGATTGATGTGAAGGTGTTGCGGTGTGATCGTCGCGCCAACATTACCGCCGGCCGCGTCGACGAACTGGGCGGCGTCCTCCGTGGTGATGTGCTCGAAGATCACCTTTAGCTCTGGCAGTTCACGCAGCAGCGGCCCGAGAACGCGGTCGATGAACACCTTCTCGCGGTCGAACACGTCCACCTCGGCATCGGTGACTTCCCCATGGACGCAGAGCGGCATGCCGATAGCGGCCATGCGCTCAAGCGCTCCGCGGATATTCGCAACATCGGTGACGCCATGCGCCGAATTGGTGGTGGCATTGGCGGGGTAGAGCTTGGCCGCCGTGAACACGCCTTCGCGGTGGCCGCGCTCCAGTTCGTTCGGATCGGTGTGATCGGTGAGATAGCAGGTCATCAGCGGCGTGAAGCTCACGCCCTCCGGCACAGCGGCGAGAACACGATCGCGGTAAGCGCCGGCCGCTTCCACCGTCACGACCGGCGGCGACAGGTTCGGCATTACGATCGCGCGAGCGAACTGGCGCGCGGTGAACGGCGTCACACCACGCATCACGTCGTCGTCGCGCAGGTGAACGTGCCAGTCGTCGGGGCGGCGGATGGTGAGGGATTCGGGCGCGTCGGTCATGGGGCTTCCCTTAAGCGCGCCGCTGCCTATCTGTCACCCATGACCGCGACCCGCCTGTTCGACCGCGCCGTGGTGCGCCTGAGCCCGATTGAAGACGGGGAGGACGTTGCCGGCTTCCTGCAGGGATTGCTGACCAACGATACAGCGGGGCCGCTCCCCGTTTACGCCGCGCTTCTTTCCGCCCAGGGCAAGACCCTGTTCGACCTGATCGTCTGGCCCGGCGGCGAAGGCGAGATCCTGCTCGATTGCGAGGCCCCCCACGCGGAGGAGCTGGTCAAGCGGCTGTCGCTCTACCGCTTGCGGCGCAAGATCGACATTCGTGTGGATGACACGGTCGGCGTCCATTGGCGCAAGCAGATCGGCGACGGTGCAGCGCCCGATCCGCGACTCGCAGATCTCGGCGAGCGTTGGCTGGCCCCCGTTTCGGGAGAGGACATGGCAGCGGATGCCGAATGGCGTGCGCATCGCCTTGCCCTCGGCGTGCCTGAGGGGCGCGCGGAGCTCGGCGACGTGCTGTGGCTCGAGACCAATGCCGTGGAGCTTCACGGCGTGAGCTTCTCCAAGGGCTGCTACGTGGGGCAGGAGAATACCGCGCGGATGAACTGGCGGCAGAAGGTCAACCGCCGCCTCGTGATCGTCCCGCTCGACAAGTCGGAAGAGAAGCGGCGCAAGGCGGCCTATCCGGCGCTCGGCCTCGCGGTCGATCACCTGAGGCTGGAGGCGATCGATCCCGCGTGGGCGCCCGGCTGGCTTGCCGGATCGCTCAGCCCGGTTGAGTAGCGGCTGCGATCGAGTTCAGCAGCATCCGCTCGGCCCGGTCGCGTGCGGCGGTGTCCGGCAGCTTGAGCGAACGCGCGAGCGCCGAGCCGATCAGCGCGTCCCCCATCGCAAGCAGGACGAGCGCCAGCGTATCCTCGTGCACACGCGTCAGATCGCCATGCGGCCCCGCTTCTTCGGGCGCGATTTCGTCCACCAGTTGATGGATCGCCTCGACGATCGGGGTGAGCGCATCCTCGTTGCCGGTCAGGATCATCCAGCTTGCGAGAGCTCCCGCCCCTTCCTTGTCGAAGGCGTCGAACGCAAGGTCGACCACTTCACGCGGCGATCCGAGGCCGGCGCGGCTCGCCCGCACGGCGTCCTTGATGCTCTCGCATACGGTTTCGGCCAGATGCCGCGCGAGTTCCTTCTGCAGACCCGATGCCGATCCGAAATGATGCAGCAGGTTCGCATGCGTCCGGCCAATCCGCGCCGAGACGGCCTTCAGCGTCACGGATTGGGGGCCGGTTTCAATAAGTAATGCGCGTGCCGCCTGGAGTGCAGACTTGCGGCTCTCCTCCGGGCTGAGGCGCTTGCGACTTGCCATGCGATTCCTTGACCAATAAAAGATTAACCATGCGGGGGGATCAAACCATGGGGGTAGAGCGCGAGAGCGTTGCCGGCAAGTCGCCGCACACCAGCGGGAGCGCGACGCCTGCCAATCATGCGCTGAACATTCGCGACCAGAAGTTCTGCCGGGGCGAGCGGCCGGCGCGCTGGTGGCATTCGGGTGATCCGGTGGCGACCGCCTGGTACAATTCGGTCTCCGCCAGCCTGCCTCGCGGCGAGAAGTTCTTCATCCAGGTGATGAAGTACTACGACGACAAGGTACCGCCCATCATGGCGGCGGAACTGCGCGCTTTCACGCGGCAGGAATCGAACCACGCGCGCGAACACGTGGCGTTCAACAATCTCGCGCAGAGCCATGGCTACGACATCGAGAGCATCGACAAAGGCATCGAGGAGATGCTGGCGCTGACCCAGGGGCGGCCGGTCGAATTCAATCTCGCCATCACCATCGCGCTGGAGCATTTCGCTGCGTCGATCAGCCACTGCCTGCTGACCGATCCGCGCTACCTCGCAGGCGTGGACGAGGAAATCGCCGAGATGTGGCGCTGGCACTCGATCGAGGAGATCGAGCACAAGGGCATCACCTACGACGTCTGGCTCCACGCCACCCGCGGGTGGAGTGCGTGGAAGCGGTACCGCGTGCGCGCGCTGCTGACGCTGCTGATCACGCGCCGTTATTACAACAACCGGGTGCGCGATGCGCTCGACCTGCTGCGGCAGGACGGGATCACGGGTGCGCGTGCGAAGTGGCTGTTGTTCAAGCACTTGTGGATCGCGCCCGGAATGATGCGACGGATGTTCTTCGACTGGGCGAAGATCCTGCTGCCGGGTTTCCATCCCTGGAAGCAGGACGATCGGGCGCTTATCCGCAAGTTCGACAGCCCCTATGCCGATGCGGTGATGCCGGCGGAATAGCGCCGCGACCCCCTTTGGGAGTTGCTGCCAAGACCGAGTCTCGAACGCTCCGCCAACCGAGCGATGGTCCGCCCGTGCCCTCCGAGCGCCCCGGCTATTGACACGGATGTAAGTATAGGCTACTTACAAAGGTGTCAGTAATGTTGCGAGCGAATCATGAACGCCCCCCAGACCATCACTTTCGAGCGCGCATCATCGAGCCCCACGCCGCCGGATCTCGCGATCACCGTGCGCGACGAGCGTTTCAACCGCGAGGACAAGCCGCGGCGCTGGTGGGCCGGCGAACCGTTCGGCACCGCCTGGCACAATGCGCTCTCCGCCACCTTCCCACGCGGGGAGGCTTTCTTCATCGAGGCGGTCAAGGCTCATCGCGACGGCGCCGACCCCAAGCTCGAAGCCGAGATCCGCGCGTTCGTGAAGCAGGAAATCAACCACACGCGCGAGCACATCGCTTTCAACAAGCTGGCGGAGAATGCCGGCTATGACATCAAGGCGATCGACAAGCGGGTCGAAGAATTGCTCGCGCTGACCAAGGATCGCCCTGCGATCGCCAACCTTGCGGTGACTATGGCCCTCGAGCACTACACAGCGATGATGGCACATGAGTTCCTGGCCAATCCGCAGCATTTCAAGGATGCCGATCCCGAGGTGCGCGCGATGTGGCGCTGGCACGCGGTCGAGGAGATCGAGCACAAGGGCGTCGCCTTCGACACCTGGAATCACGCGACGCGCGACTGGTCGAAGTGGCAGCGCTGGAAGGTCCGCAGCCTGGTCATGCTCTCCGTGACGGGCCGCTTCTTCAAGAACCGCTGGATCGATTCGATGGCTCTGCTCGCGCAGGACGGAATCATCGGCTGGAAGGCGCGCTGGGGCCTGCTCAAGTACCTGATCGTCAGCCCGGGTGTCCTGCGCCGGATCTTCCCCGCCTGGCTCGCCTACTTCAAGCCCGGTTTTCACCCATGGGATCACGACGACCGCGAGTTGATCGGCCTCTATGAGGGCGAGTTTCAGGACGCGCTGCTGCCGGCGGAGTGATCTCGCCCCTCCCGAAAGGGTGAGCGAAGGTTGCCCTGCGGCGTAGCGCGAGGCCTGCGAGCGGCTCTACGCCGCCCACATTCCCGGTTCCTCTTCGCCCGCCAGTTCGAGTGCGTACTCCGCCGCCAGCGCCTGTTCGCCGCGCCCTGGGCTATACCGCGGCCGGATGCGACCGACCGGCGCAAAGCCCAGCTTGCGCAGCACGCTGCCCGAAGCGGGATTGTCGAGGAAGTGGCTCGCAATGATCCGCCGGTGCCCCAGCATGCGCGCAATCTCGATCATCGCGCTTCCTGCCTCTGTCGCATAGCCTTGCCCCCAATGATCGCGGGCGATCCAGTAGCCCAGCTCGATCTCCCGACCTTCCGGGTTGATCCCGATGCAGCCGATCAGCGCGGCGTCGTCGGCGCGGGCGATCAGGAAGCGGGGGAAGCGCGGTTCGAACGGACGCGAAACGAACTCGCGCGCATGCTCGCTGCGATAGGGCCACGGCGCGCGTGCAAGATTGCGCACCACCCCTTCGTCGGCGATCGCGCTGAAGACCTGGTCCGAATCCTCGGGCCATGGCGGTCTCAGGAGCAGTCTCTGGCTGCGATGGAACACGGCGATCTCTCCTCATTCGCCCCGCAGCGCCCCGTTAGGGTCGATGCGTGACAGTGCGATGGCGGCGAAAGAATATTTCGCCGACGAGAGAGGGAGAAACGACAAGAGGGAGACGGGTCGGCCCCATCTCCCTCTTCGTCTGCCGGTGTTCAGCCCGGCTGGGACCGTCCCGTGTGGACGATCCCGTTATCGGATCGTCCGGTTATTCGGCAGCTTCCGCGAGCATGTCGACCGACACGTACTTGCGGCCAAGTTTGCCGGTGTGGAATCGGACGACGCCTTGCTCGAGCGCGAACAGCGTGTGGTCCTTGCCCATCCCGACATTGGTGCCCGGATAGAACTTGGTGCCGCGCTGGCGCACGATAATGTTGCCCGGAATCACGCCCTGGCTGCCGAACTTCTTCACGCCGAGGCGACGGCCGGCCGAATCGCGACCGTTGCGGGATGAACCGCCTGCTTTCTTATGTGCCATCGTTCGTGGTCCTTACTTCTTCTCGGCCTTCTTGGCCGGGGCTTTCTTGGCGGGCGCCGCGTCGGCCTTGCTCTCGGCAGGCTTGTCGGTGGCGCCGGTCTTCTTCGGCGCGGCCTTCTTGGCGGCGGGCTTCGTCTCGCCTGCTTCCGCCTTCTTGGCCGGGGCCTTCTTCGCGGCTTCCTTCGCAGGAGCGGCCTGGGCCGCTTCTTCTGCCGGAGCAGCCTTCGCCGCTTCCTTCTTCGGCGCAGCCTTCGAATCGCCGACCGCAGTGATGCGGAGCAGGGTCAGCTGCTGGCGATGACCCGCCTTGCGGCGATAGTTGTGGCGGCGACGCTTCTTGAAAACGACGACCTTCTCGCTCTTCGCCTGCGCGATGATCTCCGCCGAAACGGCAACCTTCGAGGCGTCGGCAATCTTGTCGCCTTCGCCGGCGAGCAGGACGTCGCCCAGCGTCACCGTATCGCCGGCTTCGCCAGCGAGCTTTTCGACCGCGATCTTGTCTCCGGCGGCAACCCGGTATTGCTTGCCGCCCGTGCGCACTACTGCGAACATGGTGGTAACTTCCATTCTCTTTGCTGTGCCCCCGCCGTGGTGGAAGAGGCGCGACCGAAATGCCGCCAATGGCGGTGTCCGGAAAGATGGGTGCCGTTAAGGGAACCGCCCGCGCAAGTCAACGGCGGAAATCCGCCTGCCCGCGCCATCTGGCGCAGCGCGGGGTGCATGCTATGAGCCTTGCAGAATGAAGCAAGCCCTCACCCGCATCGCGCCACTCGTTCTCGCCGCCCCGCTGGCCGCCTGCGCTGGCGGCAGCGCCGACTATCCGTCGCTGGCGATCCGGGATGCCGAGCGCGTCGAGGGCACGTTCGAACCTGCCCCGGCAACCGAAGCCCCGGCCCCGACGGCAGCGCCGAGCGCCGATCTGCTCCAGCGGCTCTCGCAGCTACGGACCGAGGCGGCGAGCGCCCATCAGGCGTTTACTCAAGCCGTGCCGGGTGCGCGCCGCACGATCGAAGCCGCTCGCGGAGCAGGCGTCGAAACCAATAGCTGGGCCGCCGCACAGGTCGCGCTGGCCGATCTCGATTCGCATCGCAGCAGGACGGCGGTCGCGCTGGGCGATCTCGACCTGATATTCGCCGATGCGACCCTCGCCTTCGAATTGCGAGAGCCGATCGCCGCTGCGCGCAGCGAGGTCGCGGACATGATTGCGCAAGAGGATGCAATTCTCACGGAGCTGCGCAGCATCCGCTAACGCGCAGCGCCCGCCGGATCCCTGGCACCGTTCCCGTCGAGCGGCAGATATTGCCCCGTCAAACCCGGCGCCGCAGCCAAGTATCGCTCGGTTCGGGCGATCGCCTCCCCCTTCCCCGCCACGGCGTTGACGCGCAGCGGCGCGTGCTTTCGCGCCAAACCGGCGACGGCGGCAAGCCGCCAGGCGCGATGCGTGTGATCGGCCGGCGCGAAGACGAGCAGCAGATCGTCGCCCGCTGCAAGTGCATCCTCAGCATAAGGCAGCCAGTGCTGGTGGAACACGCTCGCGGCGGACAGGGGATCTTCCGGCAAATCGTCCACCGCGATCCGCTTCATCAGCGGCGCTCGCGAGTCAGCGTGATGCCGATCTTCTCGTTGCCTTCGGCGATCGCGAGCTTGACGATCTTCACGGTGACCGCCTCGACCCGCTCGTCCTGCAGGAACAGCGTTTCGCAGATGTGGTCCGCGACTGCCTCGATCAGCTTGAAGTGCACCCCGGGCGGCAGCGCCTCCGTGGCGGCGAACTTCAGGTCCATGTAGTTCTTGCTCGCGTCCAGCGGCGTATCGGGCGCGTAACGGACCGCGCACTTGAGCTGCGCGCTGATGGATATCCGCAGCGGTTGCGGCTTGCCGGTCTCCTCCGAATAGATGCCCGTGAGGACATCGTGCTCGAGATCGGCGACTTCGAGGATCAGCGAATCGGCCATGTGTTGCGCTTAGCCCGGATTGGACCAGCGGGCGAAGATTGCGGTGGGGAGGAGGCGGGGATCTTTACTATCCTCGCGCACAGAAAGGTCGCCGTGTTGGATTTCCCCCGGCAAATCCTCCATAACTTCAGCCAGCAGTCCGGCGAGCGCGAGGCTGCTCATGCGCACCGCGTAGACGGTGAGAAAGAGGAAGCGGCTGCGGCCATCGAGCAGCTTTCGGCAATCGCGGACGAGGCCGGGCAGCCCCTCTTCGATCCGCCAGACTTCCCCGTTCGGGCCGCGCCCGAACTTGGGCGGATCGAGGATGATCCCGTCATAGCGCCGCCCGCGCCGCACCTCGCGCGCGGCGAACTTGACCGCGTCGTCGACGAGCCAGCGAACCGGCCGCCCCTCCATGCCCGAGAGCGCCGCGTTCTCGCGCGCCTGAGCGACAGACTTCTTCGACGCGTCGACATGCGCGACCTGTCCGAAGCGACTGAGCGCCAGGGTCCCGACGCCGGTATAGCCGAAGAGATTCAGGAGCTGCGCATCCTCGGCCGCGCCGAGCTGCGCGCCCATCCACTCCCACACGGGGGCCATGTCGGGGAAGAACCCGAGGTGGCGGAAAGGGGTGCATTGCGCCGTGAAGCGTACCTCGTTCCAGGAAAGCGGCCAGCCCTCGGCCGGTACCGGCTCCGCGAACTGCCAGCGGCCGCCGCCGTCCTCGTCCGAACCGGGCACGAACTCGCCGTGCGCCCACCAGTCGGCATCGCGCGGGGTCCACATGGCCTGCGGCTCGGGCCGGATGAAGCGGTAGCGGCCGTAGCGCTCGAGCTTGCGGCCATTCCCGCTGTCGACGAGCCCGTAGTCGGCCCAGGGTTCGCCGATGATGACCTGCGGGGTTTCGATCAGGCGCGCCATACCGGACCTTGTCGTTCACGCGGAGATGCCACGATCACACGCCCGCATGCTCGGCGATGTACGTGGCCACCGCATCATAGTCGCCGGGCAGTTCGGTAAAGCGCTCCTCGCGCGCGAAGAGGTCGCCGACGCGGGGGGGCAGCGGCGGGCGGGTCCCGGTCGCGCGCTCCACCGCATCGCGGAACTTGGCCGGATGGGCCGTAGCGAGCGTCACGACCGGCGCATCGACGTCCTGCAGGCGCGCCGCGTGGAGGCCGATCGCGGTATGCGGATCGACGGTCTCGCCGCAGTGCTCCCACGCCCAGCGCATCGCCTGCGCCATCTCGTCCTGATCGGCGCGCGCGCTGGTGAAAAGCGCAGCGGCCCCTTCGCGCTGCGCGTTGGTGAGCCGCATCGCCTTCGTCGCCTCGAACCCGCGCATCTGTTCGGCCAGCGCCGCGCCGTCGCGCCCGCCGCAGTCGAACAGCAAGCGCTCGAAATTGGAGCTGACCTGAATGTCCATCGAAGGCGCGGCGGTCGGCGTCACCTCGCCGGCCGAATAGTCGCCGTCGGATAGCGCGCGGTGGAGGATGTCGTTGACGTTGGTGGCCACGATCAGCCGCTCGATCGGCAGGCCCATCTTGGCGGCGACATAGCCGGCGAAGACGTCGCCGAAGTTGCCGGTCGGCACGCTGAACGCGACCTTGCGCCGCGGCGCGCCGAGTTGCAGCGCGGCGGCAAAGTAATAGACGACCTGCGCCATCAGCCGCGCCCAGTTGATCGAGTTCACCGCGCCGAGCCGCACGCGGCCGGTCAGCGCCGTATCGGCGAACATGCGCTTCACCATCGCCTGCGCGTCGTCGAAGCTGCCCTCGATCGCGATATTGTGCACATTGGGCGCGAGCACGGTGGTCATCTGGCGGCGCTGCACATCGCTGACGCGGCCCTTGGGGTGGAGCATGAAGATCTCCACACCCTCGCGGCCCGCAACCGCATCGATCGCAGCCGAGCCGGTATCGCCGCTGGTCGCGCCGACGATCGTCAGCCTCTCTTCGCGGCGACCGAGGAATTCCTCGAACAGCAGCCCGAGCAGTTGCAGCGCGACATCCTTGAACGCCAGCGTGGGCCCATGGAACAGCTCGAGCAGCCAGTTGCGCTGGTCGAGCTGGACCAGTGGCGTCACCGCCTTGTGCGCGAAGCGGGCGTAGGCTTCCTCGCACAGCTCGCGCAGGCGCTCGGGCGTCAGGCTGTCGCCGACGAACGGCTGCATCACCCGCGCGGCAAGCTCCGCGTAGGGAAGACCGGCGAGCCCGGCGATCTCGCCAGGCGAGAACTGCGGCCATTCGCGAGGCAGGTAGAGCCCGCCGTCGTTCGCCAGACCGGCGAGCGTGACGCCTTCGAAATCGAGCGGCCCGCCATTGGGGTTTTGGGCGCTTCCGCGGGTGGAGACGTATTCCATCGACCGGAGCGACTAGCCGTGCCCCGCCCGCCCCGCAAGCAATGGGCGCTAGTCGGCGCGAAGGCTTTCCTTTTCGTTCGCCTCCAGCCCTTGTTTGAGACGATGCAGGCCCGTGGCGGCCGCGGCCGCATGCGGGCCGATCCAGCGCTCGTGGATCGCCTGAATGGGCATGGCGTCGAGATAGTTGAACCGCTCCCGCCCCTTGCGCACCGGCACCAGGAGCCCCGCATCCTCCAAGACCTTCAGATGCTGCATCACGGTGCAGCGGTTCATCTCCGGAAACAGATCGCAAAGCTGGCCCGTCGTGAGCGGGCGCAGCTTAAGCGTATCGCAGACCGCCCGGCGCACGGGATTGGCCAGCGCCTTGAACACGGCATCGAGATCGTCTTCGATTGACATGTTATGTTTTTATAACATATTTCTCTCTCGATCAAGCAGCGACTCGAAAGGAGCGGATGCGATGGAACTGAAATTCAGAGTGGCGGCGCGGATCGCCAGGCCCGTGCACGAAGTGTTCGAGGCGGTCGCCGATCCCGGTCAGCTCTCGCGCTATTTCACCACGGGCGGCGCTCAGGGACGGCTCGAGACCGGAGCCACGGTGACCTGGGATTTCCAGGACTTCCCCGGCGCATTCCCCGTCTACGTGATCGAGGTCGTGCCGAACGAGCGGATCGTGCTGGAATGGGATGCCAGCGAAGGCGAACCCCCGAACGTCGAGGGCGCCGAGTCAGTCGGCGCGGACTACCGGACGACCGTGACGATGACCTTCAAGCCGCTCGACGACGGCCGCACGCTGGTCGAAATCGCCGAAGAGGGCTGGCGCGAGAATCAGGGCGCGCTCAAGGCCAGCTACGGCAACTGCCAAGGCTGGAGCCAGATGCTCTGCGCGCTCAAGGCCTGGCTCGAGCACGGCATCAACCTGCGCGACGGGATGTACAAGTAGCCAAATGGCCGACGGCCCAGCCCAATAAGGAGGTAGCTCATGTATGTCAGCGGTTTCGTGCTCGCCGTTCCGGAGCAAAACAAGGATGCCTTTCGGAAGATGTCGGAAGGCTGGTGGGAAATAGCAAAGGACTACGGCGCCCTGGAGCACATGGAGAACTGGGAAGTCGACGTCCCCGATGGCGAAACCACCGATCTGCGCCGCGCGGTAGACTCGCGAGATGGCGAAAAGATCGTCTTCTCCTGGGTCATCTGGCCCGACAAGGAGACTGCCGACGCCAGCCACGAGAGGATGACTGCGGATTCCCGCATGGGAAAACTCGACGGCGAGCCCCTCTTTGACCCCAAACGGATGATCTACGGCAATTTCGAACCTTTGGTGCGGAAGAGACGCGACTGAGACGACCGATCAGGCGGCAGATCTCCATTTTTGCCGCAGAGCCAGCACGTAGATCACGAGGGCCGTCAGCGCGAAGAAGAACCACTGCCCGGCATAAGCGAGGTGGTTGTTGGGGACATCCGCGGGATCAGGCGGCGCCAGCGGCATGAGGCCCGCGGTGGGCCGCCCCACCACGAGACGCGGACCGGGCGCGACGATGCCTTCGACGGTGCCGCCCTGCCAATCCGGGGTCACGGGCCGTTCCGACCAGCCAATCGCCACATTGGCTTCGCGTCCGTCGCCGATCGCGCAGCGGGCCACGTGGGCCCAGCCCTTGCGTCCCTCGACGCTGGTCCCCGCGCGCGAGGACAACTCCAGCACCCGCTCGCAATCGAACTGGGCGTGGCGGAAGAGCGCCGCCTCGATCTCCGCTTCGCTCTGCGGCCATTCGACGGCGGAAGAGAGCGTATGGGCCTGCTGATAGCGGGCGAGGAGCGCTTCCTTCTCCGCCTTACGGTCGAGCTGCCAGAAGCCCAGCGCGATCATCGTCGCGACGGCGGCCACGACGATCACTGTCGCGACGATCGGGACCTTCCGCCTCACAGCTCCCGGCTTCCCGCTTCCTTGGCGCGGTTCCGGAATTCGGAGGCAAGCAGCGCCGCCTTGGCGACCCGAAGGCCGAAGATTACCGCGAGCGCCGTAACCGGCACCCACATCAAGGCGTGCAGCCAGAGCGGCGGACGGAACGCGAGTTCGACCGAGATCGCGAGCGCGGTGACCACAGCCCCGATCAGCAGCGTTAGGAACGCCGCCGGCCCGTCGCCGACATTGAAGCTGTCGTAATCGAGCCCGCACGCCGGGCACTGGTCAGCGAAGCGAATGCCGCGCGCGAACAGCGTCTTCTCTCCACACTGCGGGCACAAAGCGAAAAGGGCAGCCGCGGCAATGCCGGGCTGCCCCTTCTCGGACTGCGGCTCGCGCTGATCCATCAGTGGACCGGCGCGCCCCAACCGCCCCATACGTACACGACGACGAACAGGAACAGCCATACGACGTCCACGAAGTGCCAGTACCAGGCCGCCGCTTCGAAGCCGAAGTGCTGACGCGGGGTGAAGTGGCCCAGGTAGGCGCGGCGGAGGCAGACGATCAGGAAGATCGTGCCGACCAGCACGTGGAAGCCGTGGAAACCCGTCGCCATGTAGAAGGCCGAGCTGTAGGTGTTGCCACCGAACGCGAACGGCGCGTGCCAGTACTCGTAGACCTGGATGCAGGTGAACAACGCACCGAGCAGGACAGTGAGCCACAGGCCCTTCTTCAGCCCGTCGCGATCGCCGTGGATCAGCGAGTGGTGCGCCCAAGTGACCGTGGTGCCGGAGCAGAGCAGGATCAGGGTGTTAAGCAGCGGCAGGTCGAACGGGTTCATGACCGCTTCGATCGCCACGGGCGGGAACTGGCCGCCGACCACCTCGGAAAGCGTGCTCGGGAACAGCGAGAAGTCGAACCAGGCCCAGAACCAGCCCGCGAAGAACATGACTTCCGAGGCGATGAACAGGATCATGCCGTAGCGCATGTGAAGCTGCACGACCGGCGTGTGATAGCCGCCCTGGGCCTCTTTCACGATATTGCTGAACCAGCTGAAGAACGTCGCGATCAGCCCGGCGATGCCGAGGCCGAGCACGATCTGCCAGTTCGCCAGCTCGTGCATGTAAAGCACCATGCCGCTGGTGAAGGTGACAGCCGAGATCGAGCCGATCAGCGGCCAGATGTCGGGCGGAAGGATGTGGTAGTCGTGGTTCTTGGTTCCGGCCATTGATCGAACGTCCTGTCAAAGCGGTTGCGCGGCCCTTAATCGGCGGCGCGCCGTTGGTCCAGTGCTAGGAAGCGGGTTCCGGCTTGCGGTGGAAAGTGTAGCTCAAGGTGATCTGTTCGACACCCTGTGCGTTGGGGTCGTCGAGGATCGCCGGATCGATGTAGAACAGCACCGGCATGCGCACTTCCTGACCCGGCTGGAGCGTCTGCTCGGTGAAGCAGAAGCACTGGATCTTGTTGAAGTACTTGCCCGTCTGATTGGGTTCGACGTTGAAAGTCGCGGTCCCCGTGATAGGCTCGGCGCTGTCGTTGCGCGCGATGAAGAAAGCCATGTCGCGCTCGCCCACCTGGACGGTCTCGGTCACCTGCTCGGGGCCGAAGGTCCAGGGCATGTCGTGCGACGTACTCGCGTCGAACCGAACCGATATCGTCGAGGCGCCAGCACTTTGCGCAATGCGCGCGGCGATATCCGCATCGGTCTCGGTCGCGCGCTGGGTCGTGCCCCCAAAGCCGGTCACTTGGCAGAACAGCTGGTAGAGCGGCACCGCCGCATAACCGAGACCGAGCATCGCCGCCGCGCCGAGCAAGCCGAGCAGACCGACCCGCAGGTTCTTTCGTTCGAGCGCGGCGGTGGACATGATTCAGTCTCCCATCTTCACGAACGTGAGGACGTAGAACAGCACGACGAAGAAGCCGAGCACGAGCGCGAGCGCGATGTTGCGGCCCTTCTGTCGCCGCTTGAATTCTTCCTGTTCTTCGGGCGTCATCCGAACCATCCTTGCGTTTGCACCAAGCGGTCCGCAACGAGGGCCGCGAAGAGTGCGAAGAGATAGAGCACGCTGTAACCGAACAGCCGCTTTTCAGGCAGCATCCGGTCTTCCGTCCCGGCAGTGCGGAAAGCCACCGGCACCGAAAGCGCTACGAATACCGCCGTCAGCGCTGCGGCCGCCACGCCATACAGCAGGCCCGTGCCGCCGATCAACCAGGGCGCAAGCGCGAGCGGCAGCAGCAGCACAGAGTAGATCAGGATCTGCCGCCGGGTCGACCGCTCGCCCTTCACCACCGGCATCATCGGAATGCCGACCTTGGCGTAATCCGACTGGACGAACAGTGCGAGTGCCCAGAAATGCGGCGGCGTCCAGAAGAAGATGATCGCGAACAGGAGCACCGGCATCAGGGTGATGTCGCCGGTCACGGCAACCCATCCGATCACCGGCGGGAAGGCCCCAGCCCCGCCGCCGATCACGATATTCTGCGGCGTGCGCGGCTTTAGCCAGATGGTGTAGACCACCGCGTAGTAGATGATCGAGACCAGCAGGATCGCGGCCGAGAGCCAGTTCACCGCCAACCCCATCAGCAGGACCGAGCCTACCGACAGGGCGATTCCGAAGTCGCGTGCGTCGACGCGGTTCAACCGGCCGGCGGGAATGGGCCGCCCCGCAGTACGCTTCATCCCCGCGTCGAGATCGGCTTCCCACCACTGGTTGAGCGTCGCCGCGCCACCGGCGCCGAGTGCGATGCACAGCACTGCCGTAAAGCCGATCACCGGATGAATCGTACCCGGTGCCGCCAGAAGACCGCACAGTCCGGTGAAGATCACCAGGCTCATCACTCTCGGCTTCGTCAGGGCGAAGAAATCGCGCCAGTCGGCCGGGACGGATCGGGTGTGAGACGTGGTCGCGGTCATATCAAAAATGCCCCCTCCCGCGAACGGGAGGGGTTCCATGATCGGTTGGGCGGGCGGCAGTGCGCCGCCCTTTCCCCTCCCGCAAGCCGGGAGGGTCGCATTGTCAGCTCGTCGCCGGGGTGGCGGCCACCGGACGGTGGTCGTGGTAGTCCTGGCTTTCCTCGATCACCGGCAGCGTCTCGAACTGGTGGTAAGGCGGCGGGCTCGAAAGCGTCCACTCGAGCGTCGTCGCGCCTTCGCCCCAGTAGTTGGGCGCCGCCCGCTTGCCCGCGATGAACGCGTAGGCGAGATTCACGAAGAAGACGAGCATCGAGACGGCCATGATCGTGTAGCCGACCGAGGAGATCTCATTCCAGTAGGCGTAACCTTCCGCGTAGTCCGGATAGCGGCGCGGCATACCCTGCCAGCCCAGGAAGTGCTGCGGGAAGAAGATCACGTTCACGCCGATGAAGAAGCCCCAGAAGTGGATGTGCGCCAGCAGTTCGCTGTGCATGCGCCCGCTCATCTTCGGGAACCAGTAGTAGAAGCCCGCGAAGAGCGAGAACACCGCACCCATCGACAGCACGTAGTGGAAGTGCGCGACCACGAAGTAGGTGTCGTGCACGACGTCGTCGACGCCGCCGTTGGCAAGGTAGACGCCGGTCACACCACCGACCGTGAACAGGAAGATGAAGCCCAGCGCCCAGACCATCGGGCTCTTGAACTCGAGGCTGCCGCCCCACATCGTCGCGATCCAGCTGAAGATCTTCACGCCGGTCGGAACCGCGATGACCATGGTCGCCGCCGTGAAGTACATCTTCGTGTTCACGTCGAGGCCGACGGTATACATGTGGTGCGCCCAGACGACGAAGCCGACCACGCCGATCGCGACCATGGCGTAAGCCATGCCGAGATAGCCGAACACCGGCTTGCGGCTGAAGGTCGCGACGATCTGGCTGACCATGCCGAAGCCCGGCAGGATCATGATGTAGACCTCGGGGTGACCGAAGAACCAGAACAGGTGTTGGTAGAGCACCGGATCGCCGCCGCCGGCCGGATCGAAGAACGTCGTCCCGAAGTTGCGGTCGGTCAGCAGCATGGTGATCGCGGCGGCGAGTACCGGCAGTGCGAGCAACAGCAGGAAGGCGGTGATGAGCACCGACCACACGAACAGCGGCATCTTGTGCAGCGTCATGCCCGGTGCGCGCATGTTGAAGATCGTGGTGATGAAGTTCGTCGCGCCCAGAATCGAGCCCGCGCCCGCAAGGTGGAGCGAGAAGATCACGAAGTCGACCGCAGGGCCATCATGCCCATACGTCGCGAGCGGCGCGTAGACTGTCCAGCCCGTCCCCGCACCAGCACCCGCGGCTGCGCCCGGGACGACCGTGGAGATCATCAGCGAGACGAAACCGGCGGCGGTGAGCCAGAACGAGATGTTGTTCATCCGCGGGAAGGCCATGTCGGGCGCGCCGATCATGAGCGGCACGAACCAGTTGCCGAAGCCGCCGATCATCGCCGGCATGACCATGAAGAACACCATGATCAGGCCATGCGCCGTCACCAGCACGTTCCAGTGGTGCAGCGCGGCGTCGAAACCCTCCTCGCTCGCACCGAGCGGCCAGGCCTGGGTCAGGATCTGGATACCCGGCTCGGCCAGTTCGGCGCGCATGATGCCCGAAATCGCACCACCGATGATGCCCGCACAGATCGCGAAGATCAGATAGAGCGTGCCGATGTCCTTGTGGTTGGTCGACATGAACCAACGCGCAAAGAAGCCGGGCTTGTGATCGGCATCGTGATGCTCGTCTTCGGTGTGGGCCTGAAAACCTTCAGCGGTGGTAGCCATGGTCGCGTTTCTCTTCGACTTCTATCAATTGGTTGCGGCGGCGGCTTCGGCGCCGTCGGCATTCTCGGCAGCAGCTTCGCCACCCTCGGCAGCGGGGGCCTCGGCGGAAGCGGCCGAAGCCGCTTCGGCCTCGTCACCCACCGTGCCGCCCGGCTGCGAACGGACCCAGGCCTCCCACTGATCGCGCGGAAGCGCCTCGACCGCGATCGGCATGTAGCCGTGGCGCGCGCCGCACAGTTCGGAGCACTGGCCATAATAGATGCCGGGCTCGTCGATCGTCAGGAGACGCTCGTTGAGACGGCCGGGAACCGCGTCGATCTTGAACCACAGCGAGGGCACGGCGAACGAATGGATGACGTCGGCCGCGGTCGTCTGGATACGCAGCGGCGTATCGACGGGCACGACCATGCGGTTATCCACCGCGAGCAGCGCCGGCAGCCCCTTCGCCTTGGCCTCATCCTCCGGCATCATGTTCGAGATCACCTCGAACCCGCCGTTGTCGGGATAGCCGTAGCCCCAATACCACTGATAGCCCGTAACCTTGATCGTCACCGCATCTTCGGGCGGGGATTCGTATTGGTCGGAAAGCAGCGAGATCGAAGGAACCGCGATGCCGACCAGGATCAGAACCGGGACGAGCGTCCAGACCACTTCGATGAACGTGTTGTGCGTCGTCTTCGACGGTGTCGGGTTGGCGCCGCGGCGATAGCGGACGATCACCCACACCAGCAGCGCGAGCACGAAGATGCAGATGATCCCCATGACCCATATGAGGCCGAAATGAAGGCCGGCGGCCGTGTCGCCGATCGGCGAGAACTGGTCCTGCACGTCCCAGCCGCCTGCGGTGGGCTGCCCCTTGATCCACTCGGGACCGAGCGGTTCGTAGCCGCCGGCTGCGGGGGCCGCATCGCCAGCGGCAGCAGCCGCGTCGGCAGGTGCGACTTCCGCCGCAGGCACTTCTGCCGCGTCCTGCGCGAACGCAGCCTGGGGCGTCAGGGCGAGCGTGATCGCCGCCCAGAAAACCATTACGAACCGCGTAGCCCCGTGGGGCCAGTCACCGAATCTCATCTGTCCGACGCTTTCCGTTCTTGTCGTTGAGAGACTGCATATGCAGCCGCGAAAACCCCGTCGGGGGACAGGTCTGGGCGGCCCTATACGCCCGCTTGCCCCCTGCCTCAAGCGCTTCTAGGAGAAAAATCGGAAACCGGCGGATAACGCCGCGAAACGCTCCAGAAACGGACCGCAAACCTCGATGACAGAAGACGAAGTTCTCCACGAGTTCCGCACGAGCGAAGCGTTGCTGGAGGGGCATTTCAAGCTCTCTTCCGGCCGCCACAGCGCCTATTACCTGCAGTGCGCCCGCGTGTTGATGGAGCCGATGCGCGCGAGCCGCCTCGCCGCCGCGCTAGCTGCAAAGGTACCGCGCGAGCTGCGAACTTCGGTGGACAAAGTAGTCTCCCCCGCGATGGGCGGCATCATCATCGGGCACGAGATGGGCCGCGCGCTCGGCAAGGAGGCGATCTTCCTCGAGCGCCCCGAAGGCACTTTCGAGTTCCGCCGCGGTTTCGATCTGACGCAAGGCGACAAAGTGCTCGTCGTCGAGGACGTCGTGACCACCGGCCTCTCCTCCAAGGAGGCGATGAAGGCGGTCGAGGCGGCCGGCGGCGAGGTCGTCGGGCTCGTCTCGCTGGTCGACCGCCGCGGCGACGAGGTGACGTTCGACGTTCCCTATTATGCGCTGCTGGACATCACCTTCCCGACTTATGCGGAGAACGAAGTTCCCGCCGAACTCGCGGCGGTGCCGGTTACGAAGCCGGGGAGCCGCAAGTAAGTGGCCGGGCGGCTCCGCCTCGGCGTCAACATCGACCACGTCGCGACGATCCGCAACGCGCGCGGCGGTGACCATCCCGATCCGGTGCGGGCGGCGGAGATCGTGGCCCGCGTCGGCGGCGACGGCATCACCGCGCACTTGCGCGAGGACCGGCGGCACATCCGCGACGAAGACCTCGCGCGGATCCAGGCGGCAACCGACCTGCCGCTCAACCTGGAAATGGCTGCGACCGAGGAGATGCTGGCGATCGCGTTGCGCCACAAACCGCACGCGGCCTGCATCGTGCCCGAGAAGCGGGAGGAGCGAACGACCGAAGGCGGGCTCGACGCGGCGGGTCTGCACAACCAGCTCGCACCGGTTGTTTCGCGACTGACCGACGCCGGCATCCGCGTCAGTCTCTTCATCGAAGCGACCGAGCGCCAGCTCGACGCGGCCATCCGGCTCGGCGCGCCCGTCGTCGAGTTCCACACCGGCGAGTATGCGCATGCGACGGGCGAGGACCGCGCGCGCGAACTGAAGCGCATTGCAGACATGGCTGCGCTCGCCGCGAAGAATGGAATCGAGCCGCACGCCGGCCACGGGCTCACTTACGAGAACGTGCAGCCGATCGCCGCCATCCCGCAGCTCGCCGAACTCAATATCGGGCACTATCTCGTCGGCGAGGCGGTGTTCGTCGGGCTGGAGCAGGCCGTGCGCATGATGCGCGAGTTGATGGATGAGGCGCGGTGATCATCGGCCTCGGTTCCGACCTCTGCAACATCGAGCGCATCCAGGCCGCGCTCGACCGGCATGGCGAGCGTTTCGAGCAGCGCTGCTTCACCGCGGTCGAGCGTGCCAAGGCCGCCAAGCGCCCGTTCACGCGCGCAGGCACCTACGCCAAGCGCTTCGCCGCCAAGGAAGCCTATTCCAAGGCAGTCGGCACCGGATTCTTCCGCGGCGTCTATATGAAGGACATCGGCGTGGTGAACGCGCCGTCGGGCGCGCCGACGCTCGCGCTGGCGAACGGCGCGGCCAAGCGGCTTGCGGAATTGACGCCGCCCGGCCATGAGGCGGTCGTTCATCTCACCCTAACCGACGACCACCCATGGGCGCAGGCGTTCGTCGTGATAGAGGCCCGACCCCTTTGACCGCAGAAAATCCGACCGTGAGCGAAACGACCACCGAGAAGGCGAAAAAGCGCGAGAAGATCAACTGGGTCTCCGAACTGCGCGGGCTGGCACTGATGCTGCTCGCCGTGCTGGGCTTCCACAGCTTCGTCGCCAAACCGTTCTACATCCCCAGCGAATCGATGATGCCGAACCTGCTGGTCGGCGACCGGCTGGTGGTGAGCAAGTATCCTTACGGCTGGAGCTGGGCCTCGATTTCATTCCACCTCATGCCGCGCGGCGACTGGCGCATCTGGCCCGCGACGCCTGAGTACGGCGACATCGTGATTCCGGTCCATCCGGAGCGCGACGAGGACTATATCAAGCGTGTGGTCGCCCTCCCCCGCGACCGGATCGCGGTGGTGGGCGGGCAGATCGTGCTCAACGGCACGCCGGTGCCGCGCGCGGTCGAACCGCCCGTGCAGGTCCCGGTCGATAATAACTCGCCATGCGACCCCTATACCTACCCGGGCATGCGGACGACCACGTCCTCGGGAGAGGTCGTGTGCGAAATGCCGACCTACCGCGAGACCATGCCGAACGGTGCGAGCTATCTTATCGTCGATCACACGACGCAGGATCTCGACGACTTCCCCGAGATTACGGTGCCCGAAGGCCATGTGTTCGTGATGGGCGACAACCGCGACCATTCCGCCGACAGCCGCGAGTACGGCTCGCGCGGGCTCGGCGGACCGGTTCCGCTGGAGAACATCGGCGGCCGGGCAGAGTTCATCACGTTCTCGCTCGACGGCACGACCAGCTTCAACCCGATCACATGGTTCACGTCCTTGCGCGGCGATCGCGCCTGGACCACACTGCGGCCCGCAATCGCCGATGGGGGCGCCGAGAGTGAGCAAGACTGACGAAGCACCGGACGCGCCGATGGGCGCCAGTCCAACCCACATCGGAAGCCCCAAATTACGCTACGAGGCGGCGCGTGCGGTCATCTGGGCCGCCGTGGTCGGGCTTGCCGTCCTCGCCGTCTATATCTCCCAGTCGCTGCTGGTCATCTTCGGGGCGATGGTCTTCGCTTCGATGATCGACGGCGGCGCGCGGCTCCTCGGCCGGTGGCTCAAGATCGGGCGCGGGTGGCGGGTTGCGATCGTGATCGTCGCGATGGTCGCGTTCCTCGCCTGGCTCGGCTACTTCGCCGGTTCGCAGATTTCCCAGCAGGCAGCAGAATTCCCGGCGATCGTCGGCGAGCAGCTTGGCCGCCTGCTGGCGCTGCTGCGCGAGCAGGGTTTCGCGATCAGCCAGGACGACGTTCAGAATGTGGTCGGGAGCCTCGTCAGCGGTGTCGGGACGGTGACCCGTGCGATCGGCGGCATCTTCGGCGGCGTGGCGACGCTGCTGCTGATCCTGATCATCGGCATCTACATCGCGATCGATCCGAACCTTTACGAGCGCGGCGTTGCCTGGATGGTGCCGGAGAACCACCGCTCAACGTTCTATGACACGATCGAGCGCATGTCGTTCACCCTGCGCCGCCTCCTGGCCGGGCGCCTGCTCGGCATGTTCGCCGAAGGTCTCTTCACCTGGGCGCTGCTCGCCTACGGCGGACAGCTGATCGGGATCGGTCCGGTGCCGATGGCTGCGCTGCTCGGCCTGTTGACCGGCCTGCTCGCCTTCATCCCCAACATCGGCGCGGTGATCTCGGGCATCCTGATGGTGCTGGTCGGGTTCTCTGGCGGCACCGACATGGGACTCTACACGATCTTCGTCTATCTTCTCGTGCAGAACTTCGACGGCTATGTCCTGGTCCCCATGATCGCCAAGAAGACTGTCGATCTCGCGCCCGCGCTTGTTCTCGGCGCGCAGCTCATCTTCGGCGTCGTATTCGGAATCCTCGGGCTGGCGCTCGCCGATCCTATGCTCGCGATGATCAAGGTGGCGCTGGAACGCCGGGCAGAGCGCCTCGACGAAGGTAACCGGCTGCACGAGGCAAGCGCCTGATGGCTCGCAAGTTTCTCTACTTCATTGCCGTTCTGATCGTTCTCGCCCTGGTGGCGGTGTTTGCGCTGCGGCTCTATTGGGACGATCTGGCCGAGATCGCCTATGTCCCTCGCAGCGAATTCATCGAGCAGACGCCGCTCGAGACGAACGCTTATCAGGATCCGGCGATGTGGCTCTCGCGCCCCGGGATCGGGCTCGACGATGCGGCACGCTGGCAGCCGGCCATGCGCGGCGAAGGACGGCAACTGCCCCAGACGGGCGAACCGAAGCAGAACTTCGCCGTCTTCTTCGTGCATCCGACGAGCTATCTCGACAGCGCCAACTGGAACGCGCCGCTCGACGACGAGCAATCGCAGAGCATCGCGCGCATCTACGTTCGCGGCATGGCGAGCCCCTTCAATCAGGCAAGCGAGATCTGGGCCCCGCGCTATCGCCAAGCGACCTTCGGGGCCTTCCTGACCGATTCCGCCGAAGCCCAGCAAGCGATCAACGCCGCCTACGCAGACGTGAAGCAGGCATTCGATTTCTTCGTCGCCAGCGTTGACGAAGACGTGCCGATCGTGCTCGCGGGGCACAGCCAGGGCACGCTCCACCTTCTGCGCCTGTTGAGGGAAGAGCTGGCGAACAGCCCGCTGGCGGGCCGCGTCGCGGCGATCTACGCGGTGGGCTGGCCTATTTCGGTCGAGCACGACCTGCCGGCGCTTGGCTTTCCCGCATGTGCCACCCCGTCACAGGCCGGCTGCATCATGAGCTGGTCGACTTTCGCCGAACCCGCCGATCCGGCCCGCGTGATCGAGGCCTATAGCGGTTCGCGCGGCTTCGATGGGACCGTGCGCGGCGAAAGCCCGATTCTCTGCACTAACCCGCTCACCGGCGGCATCGGCGGCGAAGCGCCGGCCGAGGCCAACCTCGGAACGCTCATCCCCAACGCCGACTATTCAACCGGCGAGCTGGTCCCGGGCGCGGTACCCGCCCGCTGCAGCGAACGCGGTCTGCTGCTGATCGGCGATCCGCCCGAGATCGGCAGCGCGGTGCTGCCGGGCAACAACTACCACGTCTACGACATCCCGCTGTTCTGGCAGAACGTGAAGCAGGACGTCGCCAACCGGGTCGAAGCGTGGGCAGCACGGCCCTGATTACCGACAGCAGCGCCGAGTTCGGTGCCGCCCTGCCCGGCGGCGGTGTGCTGCTGGCCCTGGACCTCGGGACCAAGACGATCGGCACGGCCACTTGCGATGCGGGGTGGCAATTCGCCACCGCCGGCAAGACCCTGCCGCGCGGCAAGTTCGGCCGCGATCTGGAGACGCTGACCGCGATCGCGCACGAGCGCCGAGTGAAAGGTCTCATCCTCGGATTGCCGCGCAACATGGACGGGAGCGAGGGCCCACGCGCGCAGGCGAGCCGCGCCTACGCGCGCAATCTCTCCGAACGTCTCGTGCTGCCGATCCTTCTGTGGGACGAACGCTGGTCCACCACCAGCGCCGAGCGGGACCTGATCGGTCAGGACATGAGCCGCAGGAAGCGCGCCGAACGCATCGACAGCCACGCCGCGGCTGTGATTCTGCAGGGCGCGATCGACGCTCTGACCGGCAGCGCGTTCTAGCCCGCCGCGCGACGAAGCGTCAGATCACGTACTGCAGCGTCGTTCCGCTCGGCCCAATCGCATAGGCGCAGTCCGGTATGTGGTCGCCATCGACCTGCACCGGGCTGACGCAGCGGTCGAACACGACACGGCGCACGGTGCGGATTTCGGCAAGACCGAGGCGATCGAGAGGCAAGCGCAGCATCGCCGCGCCGGAAAGCGCCAGCGTGCCCAGCCGGGTCGAGCGGCGCAGTGTTATCAGCTCCACCGAATCCGCCGCCAGCGCGGCTCGCGGGCTGAGCCGGAACGGACCGGCGTAAAGCGCGCCGTGCGAAGCGATCGCTGCTTCGGCCTCGCAGGAGAAAGCCGTTCCGTCGGCAAGCTCGCCGCTGATCGCCATCGTCTCCCGCGGCCAGCGCCGGAGCTGGCGCATGATCGCGACGACGTAAGCGTACCGGCCGAGCCGCTTCTTGAGCGCGCCGGAAACCTGCGCGACCGCATGACTGTCGGGCCCGATGCTGAGGCAGGCGACGATCGGCATTTCGCCGAGGCGGTAGAGGGGCGCGCGAATCCAGCTTTCGGGCCCGCGCTCCCATGCTGCAAGAACCTGCTCTGCAAGCCGTTCGGGATTTCTTGCATAGCCGAGTTCGCGGGCGACGAGGTTGATCGTGCCCGACGGGGCGATCGCCAGCGGCACCCCGCCCGCATTCTCGCCCAGCGCCTGAACCGTGTCGCGCAAAGTCCCGTCGCCGCCGTGAACGCAGACCATGTCCGCCTGGCCCGAGAGCCAGGCGCCGCCGACCTGGCTCGCCACCGGCGAGACGGAGACTCCGCGAATGGAAAACGCCGCAATCAGCGCGTCCAGCCGTGCCTGCCGGAAATTGCCTGCGGCCGGATTGTAAACGAGATCCATCTTCATCGCCGCGGCCTTAGCACTGCGACCTTGCCAAAAGCCCAAGGTTTCGACGCCTACGGTGCTCAAGGCACCGCTTGCCCTGCGGTGCGCAGCAAGCCATAGGCTGCGCGCGAGTCGATGAGCACTCTTAGCGAAAGGCGCGCCGCTCCATGAAAGTCCGCATCCATGTCAGCCTCAAGCCCGGCGTGCTCGACCCGCAAGGCCGAGCGGTTCACCACGCGCTCGAGGGCCTGGGTTTCACCGGAGTGGAGGACGTCCGCGTCGGCCGCCTGATCGAGCTCGACGTTGCGGATAGCACGAGCGAAGCCGAGCTCGAGGACATGTGCCGCAAGCTGCTGGCCAACACGGTGATCGAGAACTTCCGCATCGAGAGCATGGAGACGGCGTGATGGCCTTCCGCTCCGCAGTCATCACCTTCCCCGGCTCCAATTGCGACCGCGATCTGGCGGTCGCGCTCGAGAAGGTCTCGGGCACGCCGGCAATGCGCGTGTGGCACGGCGATGCGGAGCTGCCCGAGCGGCTCGATTTCATCGGTATCCCCGGCGGCTTCTCCTACGGCGACTATCTTCGCTGCGGCGCGATCGCGAGCCGCAGCCCGATCATGCGCGCGGTGATCGAGGCGGCCGAGCGCGGCGTACCCGTGCTCGGCGTGTGCAACGGCTTCCAGGTTCTGACCGAGAGCGGCCTGTTGCCCGGCGCGCTGATGCGCAACGCCCAGCTCACCTTCACCTGCCGCACCGCCCCGCTGCGGGTCGAGAACAGCCAGTCGCTGTTCACCGGCGGCTATGACCGGGGGCAGGAGATCATGCTGCCCGTCGCCCATCATGACGGCAACTACTTCGCGGACGAGGACACGCTCGACCGGATCGAAGGCGAAGGCCGCGTCGCCTTCCGCTATCTCGACGCGTGCAACGGCTCGCGGCGCGACATCGCCGGGATTCTCAACCAGGCCGGCAACGTCCTGGGCATGATGCCGCACCCGGAACGCGCGATCGAACCCGACCACGGCGGCAGCGACGGCCGCGCCCTGTTCGAAAGTGCCGTAAAGGGCCTGGTCGCCGCCTGACGGCCAAGAAGCGTTCCCTCGGGGCAAAACGCGCACCCGCGCCCAATCCAGTCGCGGCGTCGGGCGCTCACCGCGCTGTTAGCTCATAGGGGTGCTGGGACCTCACACCCGCCGCCGACAGTCCTGCCTCCGTTGATCCGGCGCGCCCTTCGCCGCCATTCTGTCCCACAATGTCCCCTATGTGGCGGAACGCGCAGTCATATTTCGTCGCAGCCCTTGCCGGAGCATCGATTGTTCTGCACAGTGCGTGCAAATCAAAGCGCGGAAAAACCGCGCAGAAGTAGGAGACCGCCACCACGGCGACGGCACGATAGCCAGGCCCCGAGAAGAGGACCGGCTGAATGGAGAGGAGATGGAGAGATGCTGATTGCAACTTGGCTTGCGATGTTCGTCGTCGGCTGGTTTTCCGACCGATGGCGCTCCGGCCTGCTGATCGCGCCAGTGGTGGCCGCAGCTACAACGGCGCTCTGCCTCGTAACGACGAACAGTCCTGTGTTCACCGCCGTAGAAAGACACCTCAGCTTCACCGCCGAGAGCATGGCACTCAATTTCCTGATAAAGCTGATCTATGCCTTCCTGTTCTACTCGGCCGGGCATCTCTGCAAACGCGCGCTGGATCGATCGCGGCGCAATGCCCCCGAACCAAGGATCGGTTAGTCTCTCCCAAAGTGCGCCGCTCATCACAAACTCATAGGCGACAGTCGCTTAAGTGCATGCTTCCATCCGTGCGAGAAGGAACGCCCTCTCTCGGGCATTGCGGGTAAGGCCGGCGGCGATCTCGAACTGATGCTTCGCTTCCGGCAAGCGTCCGGCCCGAAACAGGAAGTCACCCTTCGCGGCAGGCAGGGGGGCATAGTTGCGCAGGGCGGCGAGGCCAGAGATCTCGTCGATCAGCCGAAGCCCGACTTCCGGACCGTAGGCCATGCTGCACGCCACCGCGCGGTTGAGATCGACCACCGGTGAGGGTGCCACTTCGCGCAGCCGGTCATAGAGCGCCGCGATACGCCTCCAGTCGGTATCCTGTGCGGCTCGAGCACGTGCGTGGCAGGCGGCGAGTGCCGCTTGCAGGGCATAGCGACCGGCGCCGCCGAGCGCCTCGGCGCGATCGAGCGCCGCGAGGCCTCGGCGGATGAGCAGTTGGTCCCAGCGGGCGCGGTTCTGCTCCGTGAGCGGGACGAAAGCACCGTCGGGCCCGCTGCGCGCGGAGAGCCGCGAGGCTTGAAGTTCCATCAGCGAGAGCAGGCCGAGCACTTCCGGCTCGTCTGGCATCAGCCCGGCGAGGATCCGCCCCAGCCGCTGCGCCTCGGCGCAGAGCGCTGGGCGTACGAGGTCCTCGCCCGCGGTCGCGGCGTATCCCTCGTTGAAGATCAGATAGATTACCTCGAGCACCGACGCGAGCCGTGCTGCCCGCTCGCGCCCACGCGGCACTTCGAACGTCAGCCCCGCATCGCCGATTGCCTTCTTCGCCCGTACGATCCGTTGGGCGATCGTCGGCTCGCGAGAGAGGAATGCGCGCGCAATCTCCGCGGTGGTCAGGCCGCCCACCAGCCTCAGTGTCAATGCAGCGCGCGCGTGCGGATAGACGGCGGGATGACACGCGGTGAATATCAGCCCGAGCAGTTCGTCGCCCAAATCGTCATCCATCGCCGCCTCCAGCACCTCGATCGGGGCGTGATTCGCGTCATCGAGCTCGCGGGCCATCTCCGCATGTTTGCGCTCGAGCATGCTCTGGCGGCGGCGGGCGTCGATCGCCCGGCGCTTGGCGACAGCCATCAGCCATGCGCCGGGGTTGTGCGGCACGCCGCTCTCGGGCCAATCGGTCAGCGCCGCAAGCAATGCATCCTGCGCGAGCTCCTCGGCACGGTCCACGTCGTGCGTGAACCGCGCCAGACCGGCGAGGAGCCTCGCGCGCTCGATCCGGAAGACTGCCTCGATCGTTCGGTGCGTTTCACCCGCCGCCATGCCTGCGATCTTCCGCTAAACAGCCGGGAGAGGCAAGCACGGCGGCGGACGGCGTTACTCGCCTGCCAATCGCTGCTCGTTGCGCGCGTGGATCTCGGCGCCTTCGGGCGTCATGTTCTCGGCGAAGTCGTCCATCGAAACGACAGGGCGCAGTTCCAGTTCGCTGGGGCCCGGCATCGGGTTGGGGCAGCGCTTCGCCCAAGCCAGGGCCTCATCCATGTCCTTGACCTCCCAGATCCAGAAGCCGGCCACCAGTTCGCGGGTCTCCGCAAAAGGACCGTCGATCACGGTCCTGCTGGCCCCATCGAATGCGATCCGCTTACCTTCCGCCGAGGGCTTGAGACCATCGCCGCCGACCATCACGCCAGCGTTGATCAGCTCCTCGTTGTACCTGCCCATGGCTTCGATCAGTTCCGCAGAGGGCATGGCGCCCTGCTCGCTGTCCTCCGTCGCCTTGACGAAAACGATCACACGCATTTGTCATCTCCTCAGTTCATCGGGAAACCGAATGGCCTCCTGTCGAGTACGACGAACGGTAGTCAGCGAATTCGACATTCTGCGTGATTTTTTCTCGTCGGACGAAATTTCGGGATTGGTTCGGGCACGAAGCGGCGGGCGGACGTCACCCTACGCGGCGACACTCTCGAATTGCCACAAGACGACGCGGGAGCGCGCAGAATTTGAGCGCAAGGATCGGAGTGCGCGAACTCGCGGCAACAGCGATGTTGGGCCGACAGCAGCATTGCGAGACAATATGATGAGGCCCAACAGGCACGATACCGCCGGCGCCCCCCACTGGAGGCGGATCAGCGAGCGCGCGTGCCGCACCTGCTCCGTCGCGGAGGCGCGCACAGCCTACCGCATCGCCGTCTCCATCCCCCGCCGTCGTGTCGTCCGAAGCGTCGGCACGCCATCCGCCTGCCGCTGGGGCGTGGAGCGCAAGTGGCGCCCGCTCCACATGGAGCGCGCAGCGTGAGCGGGTTGGAAGCGCGCATCGCCGCGATCGATTGGGTATCTGCTGCGAGCGAACTTGACACGCAGGGGTGGGCCATCATGCCCCAGCTGTTGGACGCGGACGAATGCGCCGAGACAGCGGCGCTCTACGACAGGCCGGAGATATTTCGCAGTCATGTCGTCATGGCACGGCACGGCTTCGGGCGCGGCGAGTACCGCTATTTCGCCTACCCGCTCCCGCCGTTGATCGCCGGGTTACGCTCCGCACTCTATGCCCGGCTCGCGCCGATCGCGAACCAGTGGCACGAGCGCATGGGGATCGGAAGCCGGTTCCCGGCGGACCACTCCGAGTTCCTGGCGCGCTGCCATGCGGCCGGTCAGACGCGGCCGACGCCGCTGCTGCTACGCTACGAAACGGGAGATTATAATCGGCTTCACCAGGACCTCTACGGCGCGCACGCATTTCCCCTGCAAGCGGCGATCCTCCTGTCCTCGCCCGGCGACGACTTCACCGGAGGCGAATTCGTGCTGACCGAGCAGCGCCCGCGAATGCAGTCGCGCGCCGACGTCGTCCCGCTGACCAGGGGCGATGCGATGGTGTTCGCGGTAAACAGCCGCCCCCAGCGTGGGACGAGGGCGACTACCGTGTGATAATGCGCCATGGCGTCAGTCGGCTCCGGGCCGGGCACCGTCACACGCTCGGCATCATCTTTCACGACGCGTCCTGAGCACGTCTGTCGGCCTCGGTGTTGAGGCGCCAAACAGGGACCTAGAATGTCCAAGGGAGCGCAGAGCGGCCCCTCAAACGGCCTCGACATGGGCCGGCACATTCTTCAAACGCTCGACATCCTGCCTAGGCGGCGCGCCGAACAGGCGGCGGTATTCACGGCTGAACTGCGACGGACTGTCATAGCCGACCGCAAACCCCGCGGAGCCTGCGGTGGCACCGCCGGTCAGCATAAGCCGCCGCGCTTCCTGCAACCGCAGTTGCTTCTGATATTCGATCGGGGTCAGTCGCGTGACCGCCTTGAAGTGCGCGTGGAGGGATGAAGCGCTCATGCCTGCTGCGGCGGCGATTTCTTCTATCCGCAGTTGAGCATCGAAGCCCTTGCGGATCGCAGCGATCGCACGGCTTACCTGGTTCAAGCGACTGCCCGCGGACATGAGATGCCGGAGCATGGCGCCGTGAGGCCCGATCAGCAGCCGGTAGACGATCTCGCGCTCGATTAGCGGGGCGAGCACCGGGATGCTTTCGGGGTGATCGAGAAGTCTGACGAGCCGGCTCGCCGCGTCGATCAGGTCCGGGTCGCTCGGATAGACGGCCATCACCGGCATTTCGGCCCGTTCCGCACTTCCATCGGAGACCATCAGGTCCGCGAGAGCCGCGGGGTCGAGATCGATCTTGCAGCACAGATATGGCGCATCCGCGCTCGCCTCGATCACATGGCCGACAAGCGGCAGATCGACCGATACCAAGAGGTAGCGAGACGCGTCGTAAAGTAGGCCCTCGTCGCCCAGCGACACGCGTTTCGAACCTTGGGCGATCAGGCAAAGCGACGCCTCGTAGACCGCAGGCGTGGGAGCACTAGGCTGATCGGCCCGGAACAGCGCCAGGCGGGGCAGCGGGGTCGCCGTCATGCCGGGCTTCACAGCATGGCGCCTGATGACCTGCGCAAGCTCGGCGATCTTTTCCATCAGGATTTGGATTGCCGATGCGAGACGACTTCGCAAGCGCCAACCTCAGAATCCGGAGAATCATGCAAAGCAAATGGACGATCGCTCTACCTGTGATGGGAGCCTTGCTGGCACTTTCGGTGTGCCTAACAACCGGAGAAACCAACATGACCAACATCAATGACAAGATCGTGCTCATCACCGGCGCCTCGAGCGGCATCGGCGAAGCAACGGCGCGCGAACTGGCCGCCGCGGGCGCCAAGCTGTTCATCGGCGCACGCCGCAGCGAGCGGCTGAAAGCTCTGGCGGAGGAACTGGGCGAGGCGGTCGCCTGGCGCACGCTCGACGTGACCGACCCTGCGGACTTCGACGCCTTTGCCGATGCGGCAGAGGAGCGCTTCGGCCGCATCGATGCGCTGGTGAACAATGCCGGCGTGATGCCGCTCTCACCGCTTGCGGCGCTCAAGCGCGAGGAATGGAAGCGGATGATCGACTCAACATCCACGGCGTCCTCAATGGCATTGCCGCGGTGCTGCCGCGGTTCGTGGCACAGAAGGATGGACACGTGGTCAATGTTGCCTCTGTCGGCGCGCATCTCGTGCTCCCGGCGGCGGCGGTATACTGCGGCACGAAGTATGCGGTCTGGGCAATTACGGAGGGACTGCGACAGGAGCACGACGAGATCCGCTCGACGGTCATCTCGCCCGGCGTGACGGCGACCGAACTCGGCGATGACATCAGCGATCCCTCCGTCGCGGCAGCGCTCAAGGACTGGCGACAGAAGTCACTGACGCCCGACGCGATCGCCCGTGCGATCCGCTATGCGCTCGAACAGCCCGCAGGCGTCGACATCAACGAGGTGATCGTACGGCCCACTGCTGCCAACATGTAACGCGCCCATCGCATAGAGCCGCGTCGACTTCTCGCGCGAGGTGCACTGCTCGCCCGAGGTCGACGCGGTCTTACAATAGTTCCTGCGGCCGCGTCTCGGAAGACCGGGCGGCTTCCATAACGGAAAAAGCCGTTTGCCTTCCCAGAAGAATAATACAAGATCAGGAGCCCCCGCTCTCTCACTCGACGGTAACGGATTTGGCGAGATTGCGCGGCTGGTCGACGTCCGTGCCCTTAACGCAGGCGGTATGATAGGCGAGCAGTTGCACGGGCACGGCATAGACCAGCGGTGCGATCAGCGGATGGACCTTGGGCATCTGGATCGTGGCCAGACAACCCTCGCCCGCCTCCAGCAGCCCCTCGGCGTCGGAGATCAGCACGATCTTGCCGCCGCGCGCGCGGACTTCCTGCATGTTCGATACCGTCTTCTCGAATAGCGGACCCGAGGGCGCGAGGACGATCACCGGCACCGCTTCGTCGATCAGTGCGATGGGCCCGTGCTTCATCTCGCCCGAAGCGTAACCTTCGGCGTGAATGTAGCTGATTTCCTTCAACTTCAGGGCGCCTTCGAGCGCAAGGGGATAGTCCGGTCCGCGGCCGAGATAGAGCACGTCGCGCGCCGGCGCGATCAGGTGCGCCATGCTGGCGATGTCGTCGTCGTGATCGAGCGCGGCGTTGAGCGCAGCCGGAGCTTCCAGCAGGTGTTTCACCACTTCCTGCTCCTCGGCCCGATCCATGCGACCCTTCTTCACCGCCAGATGCGCGGCGAGCGCGGCGAGCACCGCGAGCTGGCAGGTAAAGGCCTTGGTGCTGGCGACGCCGATCTCAGGCCCGGCATGGGTCGGGAGCAGCAGGTCCGCCTCGCGCGCCATCGAACTGGTCGGCACGTTGACGACCACGCCGATCGTCTGTCCGGCAGCCTTGCAATGGCGCAACGCCGCCAGCGTGTCAGCCGTTTCGCCGCTCTGCGAGATGAAGAGCGCCAGGCCGCCCTCCTCCAGCACCGGATCGCGATAGCGAAACTCGCTCGCCACATCGATATCGACCGGCACGCGTGCGAAGTGCTCGAACCAGTACTTCGCGACCAGCCCGGCGTAGTACGAGGTGCCGCAGGCGACGATCGTCACGCGCCTGATCGTCGAAAGGTCGAAGTCCATCTGGGGCAGCGCGACCGAGTTGTTCGCCTGGTGCACATAGCTGCGCAGCGTCTGGGCGACGACGGTCGGCTGCTCGAAGATCTCCTTCTGCATGAAGTGACGGTAGTTGCCCTTCTCCACCGCCGCGGTGGATGCGCCCGAGGTGGTAATCTCGCGCTCCACCGGGTTGTTCTCCGCATCGAAGATCTGCGCCCCGTCGCGGCGCACGACGACCCAATCCCCCTCATCAAGATAGGCGATCTTTTGCGTCAATGGCGCCAGCGCCAGCGCGTCGGAGCCGAGATAGGTCTCGCCGTCGCCGTATCCCACGACCAGCGGCGAACCGAGTCGTGCGCCGATGAGCATGTCCGGGTGATCGCGGAATGCGATCGCGAGGGCGAAGGCGCCGCGCAGCCGCGGCAGCACTGCCTTGACCGCTTCTTCGGGTGACGCGCCGTTCTCGATTTCATCGGAGATCAGGTGCGCGACCACCTCGCTATCGGTCTCGCTCTCGAGCTTCCGTCCCTTTGCCGTGAGTTCATCGCGCAGCGGCTTGAAGTTCTCGATGATACCGTTGTGGACCAGCGCCACGTGCTCGGTCGCGTGCGGGTGCGCGTTGTTCGCTGTGGGGGCGCCGTGCGTTGCCCAGCGCGTATGCGCGATGCCGATCGTGCCGGGCGCAGAGTTGTGTTCGAGTTCCTTGACGAGATTGGCGAGCTTACCCTCCGCACGGCAGCGGATCAGGCTGCCCTTCTCGACCGTGCAAACCCCGGAACTGTCGTAGCCGCGGTATTCCATCCGCTTCAGGCCGTCGACCAGCCGGTCTGCAACCTGATCCCTGCCGACGATGCCGATGATTCCGCACATAGAGCCGTATTTCCTTCAGAGTGTGTAAGGTATGCGGATGCCCGGCATCTCGGCCGGGAAATCCCTGGTGTTTCGAGTTACGAGAACGCGGCCGCGCACCAGCGCCGTGGCGAGAATGATCGCGTCGGGCAAGCGGATACCTTTGCGTTCACGCCGCAGTGCCGCGGCGCGGTCGGCGATTTCCGAATCGATCTCGTCTATCGCGAACCCTGCTAGGAAGCGCTCCATCTCGCGCAACTCAACTCCCGAACTCTTCGACATGATCTCGATCCAGGCCATCCGGCTCAACCACGCGCGCCCGGTCTGACTGACGGCCCGGCGCAGCTCCGCCCGCCCCTGCTCTATGCCGAGGAGCGCATCGATGACGATGCCGGTGTCGAAGGCAAAGCCACTCATGGTTTTGCTCCGCCCTTGCCGGAAAATTGCCGATGGATCTGCCGCTGCCGGTCGTCCTCGGCATCGAAGAGCTCCGGAAACTCGCCGCGCGCGACCTCATAGTCGTCGTCCCACGGCCGGGTCGACGACGCGCGCTCGCGCCGCTGCCATGCCGCCGCGTCGCCGAGATCCGTCCGATCCTTCCAGAGACCGAATCCACGATCTATCCAGTCGGTAGAACTCTCGCCCCGATAGGCGCTCACCGCCTCGCGCAGCACCGCCGCGCGCGACTTGCCCTGCTCTTCCGCGAGACGGTCGAGCCACTTGATATCGTCTTCAGGAAGATCAGCGAGGATTCGCGGCATGATGATATCGCGATATCATATCATGATATCTCGTCAAACATTTTCGCGTGGTATGAGCGTGAGGCACTAGACGGATAATGGTTTACCGCAACTTAAGCATCGCTTGTTACCCGGGCAAACGCGGATAGCGATGCCGGAGAGCTTGATGAACTTCACCAAAGAAGCGGACGGCACGGGGTTGAAGTCCCGCCCTTCCAACGGCGGCACATTCGGGTCAGCGCCAGCGGCATTTATTCCGGCGCTCGCAGGGATGGCGCTGCTACTGGCGGCGCCGGCCTTCGCCCTGACCAGCTGGCTCGTTGCGTCGGACCACCCGGCTATTCTGTTCTATGCGTTTCCCGTGCTTGCGGCCGAAATCGCGGTGATCATTCTCGCGGTTGGCGCCGGCCTCGACTTGCGTGCGGCATTCTCGCGGCTTCACCCGACCACGCGGCTCGGTGCCGGGATCTGGCTCTCGGCAATCGCATGCGCGAACCTCATTATTGCGCCAGCGCGAGCTGCGGCCGTGCCGCTGCTGTTCACCACTCTGATCCACGCATGTTTTGCCCTTGCGCTCTGGAGCCTCGTTACGAGCCGCTGGACGTTGCATCGGAAGGACTTCCTCTACTGCACCGCAGCAGGAGTCGGCCTGTTTGGCACGGTCTTTGGCGCGGTCATAGTCGCCGAACTGGACAACCCCGACTTCGATTGGCTGGGCGTTGGTATCGGTATTACCAATATCCGGCAGTTGGGCTTTTACGGGGTCACATTGGTCGGCATTGCCTTTGGTCTGGGCGCATCCACGCGAGGATGGCACTGGTTACTGGCTGCCTTGGGTGCCGCCTTCGGATTCTGGCTGGTGATTTTGAGTGGCAGCAGGGTTGCATTCGGTGCTGCAATCATCGCCGGCATCATCATCGGCGCATTAGGTGAAAGTAGGCAACGCGCCTCGTTGGCGATGCTCATCACCCTCGCGCTCGCTACGGCAATTCCTGCGTCGTATTTGCTGATCCCTCATGAAAGCTGGGGCTTCGACCGGATCATCGACCGAAGCTTCTCCGGCGACGGCGTCAACGGGTACGCATCCGGACGCTTGGCGATCTGGAAAGAGACTTGGGCCGCAATTCTGGAAAGTCCGTTCCTCGGCCACGGGGAAGGTCAGTTCCGATCTCAGGTCGCAAGCGCCGGCAATGGCTTGAACCATCCCCACAACGCGCTCCTCCAATTTGTCTATCAATGGGGTTTAGTCGGTACGGCCGCATTGGCCTTGATGTTGGCTTCGACGGTCCGGAACCTGCGCCGCCCCGTGTGGAACGATGTCCGCCTGGCCTCAATCGGAACAGCGACCGGATTGCTAGCAATGGCGATGCTCGAAGGCTCGCTCTATCACACCTTCCCAGTGATGATCGTCATACTGTGCCTGGTAATCGCGAACGCGACTTCAGCCGCAATGTCGGCACAGCCACAGAGGCCAACCGGGCCAAGACGCCAGATCAATCGGCCTTAGGAAAATAATAAACTTTCCGAATTATTCACCAAGTTCCCACAGATCGTCAGCCCCGGGTTGGCGGGTCGAACGGGTGGACCAAGGGGTTTGGAAATGACGGCTTTCGGCAGGAAGAACGGCCCGGGTGGTATGCCCGGCGCTCGTCCCTCCTTCGGTGTGGCGCGGCCCATGAAGGGGGGCGACGCGCGCCGTGCGCCGGAACCAGGCGGCGAGCAGTTTCCGCCTCTGCCGGGCGATAGCGCCGCAGCTCCGCCGGAAACCGCTGCGCCGAACAAGTCCGACGCCCTGGCGCGTCTGGCCGACCGCGCCAATGCGGTTCACCAGCAGACGGAAATCGGCGGCTTCGAGGCGAGCGTCCACAAGATCAAGGAACAGGTGCTTCCCCGCCTGCTCGAGCGCGTGGATCCCGAGGCGGCGGCGACGCTGACCAAGGACGAGCTCAGCGAGGAATTTCGTCCCATCATCATGGAGGTGCTGGCCGAGCTTAAGGTCACACTCAACCGGCGCGAACAGTTCGCGCTGGAGAAGGTGCTGATCGACGAATTGCTCGGCTTCGGCCCGCTGGAGGAGTTGCTCAACGACCCCGATGTCTCGGACATCATGGTGAACGGCCCCGACCAGACCTACATCGAGAAGAAGGGCAAGCTGGTCGTCGCGCCGATCAAGTTCCGCGACGAACAGCACTTGTTTCAGATCGCACAGCGCATCGTGAACCAGGTCGGCCGCCGCGTCGATCAGACGACCCCCCTTGCCGACGCGCGCCTCAAGGACGGAAGCCGCGTCAACGTGATCGTGCCGCCACTTTCGCTGCGCGGCACTGCGATCTCGATCCGTAAGTTCTCCGAGAAGCCGATCACGATCGATATGCTGCGCGACTTCGGGTCGATGAGCGACAAGATGGCGACGGCACTCAAGATCGCCGGCGCATGCCGCATGAACATCGTCATCTCGGGCGGTACCGGCTCGGGCAAGACGACAATGCTCAACGCGCTGTCGAAGATGATCGACCCGGGCGAGCGCGTGCTGACCATTGAGGACGCGGCCGAGCTTCGGCTGCAGCAGCCGCACTGGCTCCCGCTGGAAACCCGACCACCGAATCTCGAGGGCCAGGGCGCGATCACGATCGGGGACCTGGTCAAGAATGCCCTGCGCATGCGCCCGGACCGCATTATTCTGGGCGAAATTCGCGGCGCCGAATGCTTCGACCTGCTCGCCGCCATGAACACCGGTCACGACGGATCGATGTGCACGCTGCACGCCAACAGCCCGCGCGAATGCCTCGGCCGTATGGAAAACATGATCCTGATGGGCGACATCAGGATCCCCAAGGAGGCGATCAGCCGCCAAATCGCAGAGTCGGTCGATCTCATCGTGCAGGTCAAGCGCCTGCGCGACGGCTCGCGCCGCACCACCAACGTCACGGAAGTAATCGGGATGGAAGGCGACGTGATCGTCACCCAGGAACTGTTCAAGTTCGAATATCTGGACGAGAGCGAAGACGGCAAGATCCTGGGCGAGTTCCGCAGTTCGGGCCTGCGTCCCTACACGCTGGAGAAGGCGCGCCAGTTCGGGTTCGATCAGGCCTATCTGGAAGCCTGTCTCTGACGCGTTAGCCGGCGAGCAGTCCCTTCATCGCCAGCAGCATCAGACCGCCGCCGATGATCGCGGAGGTCAGGAAGATGGGGCGCCAAGGAACCCAGCCCACGCCGTCTATCCGCCGGCGCCGGTTGCGCCGAATTTCTGCAAGCGTCGCGACAAGTGCGATGCCGATGAAGCCGAGCCCCCAGAGGGCGATAATTTCCGCCTCACTGGCGAACGTCAGAAAGTGCCCGATGCTCATCGCGGCGCGATATGGGCGGTGCTCCGATGCTCGGCAAGCGGCGGGTGGCCGGAACCGCGACCCCAGCATCGCGTTTTTCCTCCATCTGCTCGCAGTGAGCACTGAAGGAGTACCACGTCATGGTCCGCAAGATTCTACTGGCCGCGGGGATCGCCGCGTTTTCGCTCGCCGCAACGGCCTGCAACACGGTCAAGGGCGTCGGCGAAGACATCGAATCCGTCGGTGAGGCCGGCGACGAGGCAATCTGATCCCTCCTGACTAACGGGCCCGACCCTTGGTCCCCATGCGCCCGTCGGAGCGATCCGGCGGGCGTATTTACATGCTAGGTGCGACGGTAGACCAGAGTGAGGTTGTTCGCCGGCATCGCGTGCCGCGCCGATCGTATGAAGCCGGCGTCCCGCGCCACCGCGTCGACCGCCGCCCGGTCCCGCAATCCCCACGCGGCGTCGCGGGCGCGAAGGCTTGCGTCGAATGCACGGTTGGATTCTGCCGTTTCGACTTCGGGCTCCACGAATGGGCCATAGACGATCAGCGGCGCACCCGGCGGCAGGATCGTTGCCGCCCCTGCAAACAGCCCTTCGGTCGCCGCCCAGGGGCTGATGTGGATCATGTTGATGCACACGAGCGCGTCTGCCTGCACAATCGGCCAGGGCGCGGAGAACGCGTCGAGTTCCATGGGCGGCAGTAGGTTTCTGATGCCCTCCTCCTCCCGCCAGGCCGCGATCGAGGCGAGTGCGCCGAGTTCACGGTCACTCGGTTGCCACGACAGATGCGGAAATCGGCGCGCGAAGAATACGGCATGCTCGCCCGAACCACTGGCGATCTCGAGCACGATCCCGCGCGCCGGCAGCTCGCGTTCGAGCACGGCCGCAATCGGCTCGCTATTGCGCGCCGTGGCTGGAGCGTGGCGCTTCATTCCCATCTGCCCGAGGCACGCGCACGGCGTTCCCGAATGGCGAGCCAGATCAGAAGCCCCAGCGGCCCCACGAGAAAGGTCGCGAGAAGCACGGGTGCCTGTGCCACCCGCGAAAATCCCTTCGCATCGGCATCGCGCGCGATCCACAGGCCAACGAACAGATCGAATGCCAGGTAGTGCGTCCAGCCAAGCACGATCGCCCCGTCAGAGCGGAACAGCGCCCTGATGCCCGCAAGCGAGAGATCGGCAGACGCGGCGGCCCCCGCATCATGCAGCGGATCGGCCACACCTGCGACCAGCAGCACGAGCAGAACCGTGTAAACCAGGCACAGCAGAGCAACGCCCAGATAGAGTACGCTGGCCATAGCAAGCGGGCGGCGCGGCAGGAGGAGCAGAACCGCCCATGCGGCGAGCGCAATGAGATTGGTCGCACCGAAGATCGCCGGCCACATCGCGCGCGCTCCTTTTGCCAATCAGGCTTCGACGGGCTGCGGGAACTCGCGCGCGGCCCGGCGAATACCGTCATTGTCGTGAATGAACCGCCCGGCCGCTTTGCGCATCGTCAATCCCAGCGCTGCCTCTGCGACCGTCCGCACCGGGATCGAGCGGAACCGCCGCATTCCGCCGCGGAGGAAGAAGTCGATCAGCGGACTCATGGCGATCCCGAGCCGTTCGCCCGGGCGGCGGTCCTCACTCCGGGGACCTCGCAGCAGACCGGGGCGCAGAATGTCGAGACGTTTGAACCCCACTTTGGCGAGATCGCGCTCCATCTCCGCCTTCACGCGCAGGTAAAACGCCTTGGATGCGAGCGAGGCACCGGCGGAGCTGACTGCGACCATTCGCTCGATCCCGTGCCCCTTCGCTGCACGCGCCGTCTCCAGCACGAGGTCGTAATCGACCGCGCGAAAGGCAGTCTCGTCCTCCCCCGCCTTGCGCCAGGTCGTGCCCAGGGCGCAGATCAGTGCCTTGGGTCGCACAGCTTCGAACACCTCGCCCCAGTGCGCCGGATCGGCGACGAACATCTCCATCCGCACGCCTTGCGGCAGCGCAACCTCGCGCCGCGCAAGCCCAACGAGGCGGTAGTCCTCGCGGCCGATCGAGAGGCCGATAACCGTCTCACCGATCAGGCCAGTCGATCCGACCAGTGCGATGCGCAGCAGCTCAGACATTGCTCAGACCTTCGGGCCGGCGGCCGAATATCCGCGCATATTGATCGATTGCGAAACGGTCCGTCATGCCGGCGATGAAATCGCCGATGTGCCTCGCCCGCGCCGGTTGCTCCGCCGGCAAGGAAGCACGCCAGGCGGCGGGCAGCGCTGCCGGATCGGCGGCGTAGGCGGCATAGAGCCGCGCCACAACCTCCCGCGCTCGCTCGGCCGTCGCGAGCTGCTCCGGGTGGAAATAGAGCCGGTGGTACATGAAGCGCTTCAGCCGCCGCTCCTGAGCTTCCATCGCGGGCGAGAAGGTGGCGAGAGCGCGCCCGGCCGCGCGCACGTCATCAATCGCCGCCATGCCATGCATGGCGCGCTGCGTCTGCGCGATAACGTTGTTCACCATCAGGCCGATCTGCACCCTCACCAGTTCGCGCAACTGGCGCTCTCGCGGGGCGTTGGGGAAGCGCTTTTCGACCTCGCGCCACTGGTCTGCGACGAAATCGAGCGACAGCAGGTCGTCGAGCGCGAGAAAGCCCGCTCGTAGCCCGTCGTCGATGTCATGATTGTCGTAGGCGATGTCGTCCGCCACGGCGGCGACCTGCGCCTCGAGCGAGGGATAACGGCCGAGATCGAGCGGGAATGCCGCGTTCAGTTCGGTCAGCGCCCAGCCCGGCTCCGCAACGGGCCCGTTATGCTTCGCCAGACCTTCCAGCAGCTCCCATGTGAGATTCAGGCCATCGTGCTCGCAGTAGGGGCTTTCGAGGCGCATCAGCACCCGCAGGGCTTGCGCATTGTGATCGAACCCACCCTCACTCTCCATCGCCTGCCGGAGCGCGTCCTCTCCAGCGTGGCCGAAGGGCGGGTGTCCGATGTCGTGCGCCAGACACAGCGCCTCGGTCAGGTCTTCGTTGAGCCCCAAGGCGCGCGCGATCACCCGCCCGATCTGCGCCACTTCGAGGCTGTGGGTCAGCCGCGTGCGATAGTGATCGCCATCGGGCGCGATGAAGACCTGCGTCTTCGAGCGCAGACGGCGGAAGGCGATCGAATGGATAATCCGGTCGCGATCCCGCTGGAACTCGCTGCGCGGCCCGCGCGCGCCGGCTCGATCCTCGGGAAATTCGCGGCCGCGCGAGACGGCAGGATCGGCAGCAAAGGGCGCGCGGGTCATGCCGCGCCGCCTAGGTCAGCCAGGCACGGGCGGCAACGGGAACAATCGGGCAACGCCGATGCGCGTTCGATCAGTTCTCCCCCATGATCCAGTCGACCGCAGCCTCGCAGTGAATGCGTGCAGAATCGAATATCGGCAGCACGTTGGCATCTACATCCACGACCATCTCGAGTTCGGTGCAGGCGAGCACGATCGCCTCGGCCCCGTCCTGCTCCTTGCGGGTAATCATGGTCTTGAGTGCGCGCTGTGCGTCGCGGGTCGCCTTACCCAGCATCAGTTCGTCATAGATGATGCGGTCGAGTTGCTCGACGTTATCTATATCGGGCGGCAGCAGATCGATCCCGTGGGCGACGAGCCGCTGGCGATAGAAGTTCTCGGTCATCACGTTGCGTGTGCCAAACAGCGCGGCATTCGCGACGCCATCATCCTTCATCCGCTTGCCTACGCACTCCGCAATATGAATGACGGGAATCGCGACTTGCGCTGCCACTTCGTCGTAGACTTTGTGCATCGAGTTGGCCGCGATCACGAGCGCGGTAGCCCCCGCCCCTTCGAGCTGGCGCGCCGAATCCGCAAGAACCTGCGCTGCCCGCTGCCAGTCCTCCGGCTCGTGCAGGCCATAGAGCCGTCTGAAATCTAGGCTGTCGATTATCAGCGGTGCGCTTGCCATGGGCTCTGCGCGGCGCTGCACCAAGCGGTTGATCCAGTCGTAGTAGATGCGGGTCGAAACCCAGCTCATGCCGCCGATCAGCCCCAATTTTCGCAAACGTCAATCCTTCCTGAAATGTATTCGTCCGCGCGGCCTTAGCGAAGTCCGGCGTCAGCCGTCCACAGGCCGCGTGCGGTCAACGCTTGTCTCCGTCACCCGACGACCTTCTTCATCCAGCGAAGGCCGGTATCGATGCCGCCGGGCCATGATTGCGCGCGATCCCAGTTCGCTGGGATGACGGGCGATGTGAGTGGGCCTGCGGCTTGTACGCGGCGGGCGATTCCCAGTCGCTCGCTATGGCTCCAGACTGGAGATCCAGCGCTCCACCGCCTCGACCCCCTCGGGGTCAACGGTTGCCTTCCCGAGTTCGGGCATGGCGACGCCGGGCTCTGCACTTGCCATGCGGTGGGCGAGGATCGATTCCTCGGGCTTGCCCGGAACCACGTCGAACAGCAGGCCGCCTGAACCGCGACCCGCAGCTACAGGCCGCTTCATGATGCCGATAGCCGCCGGATCGTGCTGCTCCCAGCGCAGGTCGAGACCGGAATTCGACGCGGTCGCGAATGGCCGGTGGCAGTGAGCGCAGTTGACGTCCAGATAGGCGCGCGCCGCATCGGTCGCGCTCGCGTCGCCACGGGCCTCCCATAGGGGCAAGACGTCGGCCCCTTCGGGCACACGATCGAGCATGCCCTGCGCAGCCATCTCGCCCAGCCATTCGTGCGACAGGTTGCGTGCCTTGGGGCCGATCGGGATCACCTCGCCCGCTAGGCCATGACACTCCTTGCACTGATTCTTGTTCGGCACGCGGTAGCTGATCGCCTCTCCGAGCGGTGTGACGAGATCGACCCGCGCACCCGCGACCGCCAGCCGCGCCTCGGTCTGCTCCTCGTTCCAGAGATAGGGCAATGCCAGCCAGCCGTCGGCGCGATGCAGCAGCACGCGCGTCTCGATCAGCCGGCGCGCGCCGCCTTCGCCGAACACGAAGGTCTTGATCAGCGCCGCCCCCACCGGGATCTCCAGTAGACCCTCTCCGTCGGCCGAGGCGCTGACGCCTGCAGGCAGGTAGATGAACCGAAGCTTCTCAGCCCCGTCCGAATAGAGCGGGGTGTTGAGGCGGTAGGGGATCACACGCGCCGCGGGCACTTGGGCCGGCGCATCGGCGAAGAACCCGAACTCGGCGAGCGTCCGCGGCAGCCCCTCCATCACGGCCGCGTCGTTGACGGCGAAGGATCCGGCCGCAGCAGCGTGTTGCCCGGAATGCGCAGCGATGCTGCCGGTCAGGGCCAGGACCCCGGCTCCCAGCAGGATCGCCGCCCTTTTCACTTGAGCCGCGCCTCCAGCTCCGCACTGGCGCCCCAGCCTTCCGTCGAGATCGGTTGCCCCGGCCGCCCGGCCTCGAGCGGCCCCGGTTGCGCGCCCGCCATACCCTTACCCTGATCGCTCAGGTTGAGCGACCAGCCTTTGAGATCGGAATGGACCCTGAGCGGCGTGTACTCGGCACCGCCGTCGGTCAGGCCATCCCACATGACGGGTGGCAGCGCGCCCCCGAACGCCGCCGTCAACTGCTCCGCACCTTCGAGCTGCGGGTCGGTGCCGCCTGCATCGACGGCATTCCACGCGATCGTGACCTCGCGCGGATAGGGATTGTAGTTCGGGTCCTCGAACGGGAGCGGATAGGCGATGACCATGACGGGCGCCGTGGGATTGTCGTAAAGCAGGTTTTGTCCGACCCAGACGTTCTCGTTCGCCATCACCATCACGCCGGTGCCGCGCGGCACGGTGGCGACAATATTGCCCTCCGGCGCGAAATTGGGCGTGGTGTTCGCGGCCACGAGGTTGTCGCGTACGATCACGTTGCCCCCGCCCATCACGGGCAGATTCGGCAGGTCGAAGACCAGGATGCCGCCGGTGTTGCGGCTGACGAAGTTGCGCTCCACGATCGCGTCGCGGCTGTTTTCGATCTCGATCCCCGCGACGTTGTCGGTCGTGACCGAATTGCGCACGGTGATCTTGCTCGACTGGCCGACGTAGATCCCCGCGTCGGACGCACCCGACACCTCGGTGCCGTCGATCAGGATATTGGTGCTCTCGACGGGGTAGATGCCGTAGGCGCCGTTCGTCGGCTTCGGCCCTCCGGTCCAGGTGACGCGGATCGCGTGATAGACGATGTTGTCGGCGCCCTTGGACTTGATCCCGTCCCCCTTCGGGTTCTCGACCGCGAAATCGCGCAGCGTGACGCCATCGGAGGTGACGAGCAGCCCCTCCCCCGAGCCCTGCTGGCCGGTGTAGTCGAGGACGGTCGCCTCCATCCCCACGCCACGCACCGTGACGTTGTCGACATCGAGCGAAAGTCCGTCGGTCAGTTCGAACCGGCCTGCGCCAAGGGCGATCTCATCGCCCGGCTGGGCGAGGATCAGCGCCTCCTGCAGACGCTCCTGTGCGCCCTCTCCCGGCTCAACTGCGATGGTTTCGGCAAAAACGGGCGCGGCGCTCGCGAGCGCAAGTGCGACAATCGACAGTCTGATCATGTGAGTCTCTCCCCTGCAACCTATTCTGCCGCGCAGTGGGAGGATTGCAAGCTGTCCGTGGAGGAGAGGCTCAGTCCAGCGCCTTGACGATCTCTTCGACCATCTTCTTGGCGTCGGCGAGCAGCATCATGGTCTGGTCCATGTAGAACACGTCGTTGTCGACGCCCGCATAGCCGACCCCGCCCATCGAGCGTTTGATGAAGAAGACCTGCTTGGCCTTGTCCACGTCGAACACCGGCATGCCGTAGATCGGGCTGGACTTGTCGGTTTTGGCAGCCGGGTTGACCACGTCGTTCGCGCCGATGACGAAGGCGACGTCCGCGGTCGCGAACTCCGAGTTGATGTCCTCCAGCTCGAACACCTCGTCGTAAGGCACGTTGGCTTCCGCCAGCAGCACGTTCATGTGGCCGGGCATGCGGCCGGCGACGGGGTGAATGGCGTACTTCACCTCTACGCCCTTCTCCTTGAGCATGTCGGCCATCTCGCGCAGCGCGTGCTGTGCCTGGGCCACGGCCATGCCGTAGCCGGGGATGATGATGACCTTCTCCGCCTGCTCCAGCATGAAGGCGGCATCGGCAGCGCTGCCCTGCTTGTAGGGGCGCTGTTCCTTCGGCTCGCCGCCCGCCGAGGCCGCATCCGCGCCGAACCCGCCGGCTATCACCGAGATGAAGCTGCGGTTCATCGCGCGACACATGATGTAGCTGAGGATCGCGCCCGAGCTGCCGACCAGTGCGCCGGTGACGATCATCGCGGTGTTATGCAGCGTGAAACCCATCGCCGCAGCCGCCCAGCCCGAGTAGGAATTGAGCATCGAGACAACGACCGGCATGTCCGCCCCGCCGATCGGGATAATCAGCAGGAAGCCGATCACGAAGGCCGCCACCACCATCGCCCAGAACAGCCATCCCTCACCGGGTCCGGCATCCGGCGCGAGCGCGTAGGCCGCCGTCATGCCGACGATCGCGATCAGCGTGCCGAGATTGATCGCGTGCCGGGCCGGGAGCAGGATCGGCGCGCCGCTCATGTTGCCGTTGAGCTTGGCGAAGGCGATCACCGAACCGGAGAACGTGATCGCGCCGATCGCGGCGCCAAGGGCCATTTCCACGCGGCTTACTGCTAGGATATTTCCATCAAGCCCGAGGATGTCGAACGATCCGGGGTTGAGGAACGCGGCTGCCGCCACGAGCACCGCGGCCAATCCGACCAGCGAGTGGAATGCAGCGACGAGCTGTGGCATCGCCGTCATGGCGATGCGGCGCGCAATGACGAAACCGATCGCGCCACCAATCGCGATCGCGGCGAGGATCTCCGGCAGCCCCGCGATCTCGTGCGTGACGAGAGTCGTCACCACCGCGATCAGCATGCCTGCCATACCGAAGCGATTGCCGCGCTGGCTGGTCGACGGGCTCGACAGTCCGCGCAGGGCGAGAATGAAGAGAACCCCGCTGGCGAGATAGGCGAGCGCGACCCACGGGTTCACGGCATGCGCCGCATCGGTGGCGATCGAGAGGTCGGAAACTGTGTCCGGCGGGAGCGTCATCTCACTTGCGCTCCTTCTTCTTGTACATCGCGAGCATGCGCTCGGTCACCGCGAAGCCGCCGAAGATGTTGACGCTGGCAAGCACGACCCCGGCTAGGCCGAGCCACTTCGCCCCGGGCACTTCGGCCGCCGCCGCCGCGATCAGGGCGCCGACGATAATCACGCTGGAAATCGCATTGGTCACCGCCATCAGCGGCGTGTGCAGAGCGGGGGTGACGGACCAGACGACGTAATACCCGACGAAGCAGGCGAGAACGAAGATCGACAAAATCGATATGAAGTCCATCAGATTGTCGCCCTCACCCCTTCAGTCTCTCGTTCACCACTTCACCGCCGCGTGTCAGCCGCACCGCGTTGCCGATTTCCTCGTCGAGCACGGGCCGCCCCTGTTCCTTGTCCCAGAAGGCGGACAGGAAGTTGTAGTGGTTGCGGGCGAAGAGCGCGCTGGCGTCGGCCGCGAGGTGCGCGGCGGTGTTGGAATAGCCGACGATCTTCACGCCGTGCTTCTCCACGACCTCGTCCGCCACCGAACCTTCGACGTTGCCGCCAGTCCCGTCGCCTTGGGCCACGGCGAGGTCGAAGATCACGCTGCCCGGCTTCATCGTCGCGATCTGCGCGTCGGAGATCAGACGTGGCGCGGCGCGGCCGGGGATCAGCGCGGTGGTGATGACGATGTCCTGCTTGGCGATATGGCCGGAAACCAGCTCGGCCTGCGCCTTCTGGTACTCCTCCGACATCTCGGTGGCATAGCCGCCGCTGCCCTCGCCCTCGATGCCGGCGACGGTTTCGACGAACACCGGCTTGGCACCGAGCGACTGGATCTGCTCCTTCGTCGCAGAGCGCACGTCGGTTGCGGAAACCTGCGCGCCGAGGCGGCGAGCGGTCGCAATTGCCTGCAAACCAGCGACGCCAACACCCATTACGAAGACCTTGGCTGCCTGGATCGTGCCCGCGGCGGTCATCATCATCGGGAACGCGCGGCCATAGACGTCCGCGGCGGCGATCACCGCCTTGTAGCCGGCGAGGTTGGACTGGCTGGAGAGCACATCCATGCTCTGCGCGCGGGTGATCCGCGGCATGAATTCCATCGCCAGCGCTTCGAACCCGGCGGCGGCATAGGCGTCGACGCGCTCCCGATTGCCGAACGGTTCGAACAGTGCTGCGACCCACGCCCCCGGTTTCGCGCCCTGGAGCAGAGCTGCGTCGGGCGCCTGGATGCCGAGAACGATGTCGGCACCTTTCACCACACCGGCGGCGGAGCCGAGCTCGGCGCCAGCCTCGCGGTAGGCGGTATCGGAAATCGAGGCGGATTCACCGGCTCCCTCCTCAACCGCCACCGCCGCGCCAAGCGCGACGAACTTCTTCACCGTTTCGGGCGTGGCCGCGGTCCGGGCCTCGCCCGGTGCGCGTTCCTTGAGGACGGCGATCCGCAAGATAGCGGTCAGCTTGAGATCAGTATGACGATGATCAGCGTCGCGATCGCGATCGTCGGGACGGACCACTTCAAGAGGCCGATGAAGCCTGCGTAAGTCGCGTTCGCCGCCTTCATGTCGTTACCCGAAGCCATCTGTATTCATTTCCCCATAAGACAAGTTGCGCGAAGCTCTATCGCGAGCGGTTCTCCGCATCAAGCCTCCGACAGGCGTCAACAGCCTTAATCGGACCTTTACCCCCGCCCCCTAAATCGAACGCCTGTACCGCAGCGGGACGGTTTGGGGACGATGGCCGAAAACGAATCACGTCTTTTGATGCTGATCGACGACGAGCCGGCACAGAGCCGGCTGATCGCCGCGCTCGCCGCACGCGAGGGCTGGCGCACGCTCGTGGTCAAGGATTCGGAGACCGCGATCGCGACCCTCGGCACCCGGGAAGGGATGCAGCTCTCCGCGATCATCCTCGATCAATGGGTGCCCGGCGATGACGCCTGCGCGCTGATCGAGGAACTGAAGAGCCGCCGCCCAGCCCTGCCGATCCTGATGCTGACCACCAGCGCTTCCCCGCTGCTCGCGGTCGAAGCGATGCGTGCAGGCGCGACCGACTACCTGATCAAGCCAGTCGCACCCGACCGGCTGATGCAGGCGCTGCGCAGCGCGACCAAACGCGAGGCTCCCAAGGACGAGCTCCAGCCGCTGACCGAGAAGATGCCGGCCACGCTCGATTTCGATGCGATGATCGGCACCTCTCCATCGTTCCGTACCGCTCTCGCCCGCGCCGCGAAGGCTGCGCGCGGACACAGCCCGGTTCTGATCGAGGGCGAGACGGGCACGGGCAAGGAGATGCTGGTGCGCGCGATGTACGCCGCATCGCCCCGCGCGAAGGCGCCCTTCCGGATCATCAACGTGGGCGGCGTGCCGTCGAGCTCGATCGAATCGATGCTGTTCGGCCATGAACAAGGCGCCTTCCCCGGCGCGTTCGACCGGCAGATCGGCGCGCTGCAGCATTGCGACGGGGGCACGCTGTTCCTCGACGAGATCGATCGGCTCGACCGATCGGTGCAGTCGCGGCTTGCCGACTGCCTGGAGCAAGGGATCGTCCGCCCCACAGGGGCGCGGCACGGATTCCGCGTCGACGTGCGTCTGCTCACCGCGAGCAACCTCCCGCTCGCGGAATTCGTCCAGGGGGGCCATTTCGACGAACGGCTGCTGGCCGCAATCGCGCCCACGACGATCGTGCTCCCGCCCCTGCGCGAACGGCAGGGGGACATACCCGCGCTCACTCGCCATTTCCTGGCGCGGATCGGGGAGCAGCCGGGCCTCCGGCATCATTCGATCACCGAAAGTGCGCTGCAACTCCTCGCGGCCTTCGACTGGCCCGGCAACGTGCGCCAGCTTCAGTCGGTGCTGTTCCGCGCCGCCGTCTATTGCGAGGGTGAGACGCTCACGATCGAGAGCTTCCCACAACTGCTCGAACTCGTCGGCGACTTCGGCCACAGCGCAAGCGCATCGCAGGAAGGCGCCGGCGTGCTGCTCTACACCGACGACGGCAACCTGCGTCCGCTCGAGGAGATCGAGGCCGACGTGATCCGCCTCGCCATCGGCCACTATCGCGGCCGGATGACGGAAGTCGCCCGCCGTCTCGGTATCGGCCGCTCAACGCTCTACCGCAAGCTCGGGGAACTCGGCATCGACAACGCGGCCTAGGCGCCCTAACCGCGGGCCATGGCCGACCAGTTTGACTTCACCGGACGCAGGGCGCTCGTCACCGGAGCAGCTTCGGGTATCGGGGCAGCAGTGGCGCGTTGGCTGAGCGATCACCGCGTCGCGCACCTCGTCCTCGTCGATCGCGACGCCGAAGCTCTCGAATCACTGGAACTCGCATGTTCTTGCGAGCGCATAACGGGCGACGTGGGAGATCCCGCGTTGTGGGAGCGGATCGCGGACCTGGCACCACTCGATCATGCGGTGATCAACGCAGGAATCTCCGCCGGCGCGCCGATTACTGACTGCGACTTCGCCGAGTGGCGGCGGGTGATGACGGTCAACCTCGACGGCGCGTTCCTCTCGCTTCAGGCGGCGATGCGGGCGATCCCCCACGCCGGCAGCGTGGTCGTCACCGCGTCGGTCAGCGGTTTGAAGGCGGAGCCCGGGACGGCCGCTTACGGGGCCTCCAAGGCAGCCCTGATCCAACTCGCCAAAGTCGCCGCGAAGGAAGGTGCATCGCGCGGCCTGAGGGTCAACGCGATCGCCCCGGGCGGCGTCGACACGCCAATTTGGGACCAGACGCCGTTCTTCCGCGATCTCGTCGCCCAGCACGGCGGCGATCGTAGCGCGGCGCTGAAGGCGATGGCCGAAATGGCGACGCCGCTCGGCCGCTATGCCAGTGCGGAGGAGATCGCCGCGCAGGCCGGCTTCCTGCTCTCGGACGCTGCGGCGACGGTCACCGGTGCCGTTCTGGTCAGCGACGGCGGGTACTCGCTCTAGGCGGGAAGATCGGAGAAGTCGGTCAGGGCCGCGTCGCGCAGGCCGCGCCAGACGTTGCGTGCCTGGACCGTTTCGAAGACGTCGTGGACGCGCAGGAGCTGAACGCCCGCGTTCATGCCCGCGACGGCGAGCGCGAGGCTGCCGCCCAGGCGTTCGTGCGCGGGCACTTCATTGCTGAGCGCGCCGATCATCCGCTTGCGGCTGGCGCCGAGCAGCAACGGCTGGCCGAGCGCATGGAACAGCGGCAGCCCATTGATGAGCGCGAGGTTCTCGCTCACGCTCTTTCCGAAACCGATGCCCGGATCCAGCACGATCCTCTCGCGCGCCACGCCCGCTCCGAGGGCAGCATCGCGCCGTTCGCGCAGCCAGTCAAACACGTCGAGAATGACGCATTCGTAATCGGCATCCGCGTGGAGATCGTCGCCCTCTCCCGGTGCATGCATCAGCACCACCGGGCAGTCGCGCGCCGCGACGAGCTCCAGGCTGCGGGGATCATGGCGCAGCGCGGAGACGTCGTTGATCATATGCGCGCCGGCGTGGAGCGCGGCGTCCATCACCGCAGGGCGTCGCGTGTCGACGCTGATCGCGGCTCCCATGGCGGCGCAGTATTCGACGGCCGGAATCACCCGTTCGAGTTCATCCCCCTCCCACACCGCGGGCGCGCCCGGCCGGGTGCTCTCGCCCCCCAGGTCGACAATCGCCGCGCCCGCTTCGAGCATGGCGGCGGCATGGGCTCGGCCCTCTTCCGCGTTATCGAGGAACTTGCCACCGTCCGAGAAGCTGTCCGGCGTGACGTTGAGGATCCCCATGATCTGCGGCTGGTCGAGCCGCACGGTCCGCGCACCCATGTCGATCGGCGGATGCGCCATGCGCAAGTTCGCCCATTGCGCCTCCGCCTCCGCACCGAGAGTGTCCGGCAGGCGACCAAGAACCTCATTCACCGTCGCCGGCGTGAAGCGCCAGCGCTCGACCACTTCCCCGTCCCGCCGCAGGATCGCTGCGAAGCGATGCGCGTAGACCATGCCGCCGGCAAGGCGGATGCAATCCCCCTCCTGACTCTGCGGGCTGGCGGCAAGGCCGATCGGGCGGAGATAGATCTGGTCGGACATGCGGAGTCCTGGCTACCCGTTCCATCATCCCAGCGAAAGCTGGGAGGACGGTAGAGGGGAGAGAAAGCTCAGTCCTCCGTCGCCAGGAGGTAGAGCTGCCGCGCCGCGTCGATCGGCTTGACGTCGCCGCCAGTCTCGTAGTGCCAGAAAGTCCAGCCGTTGCAGCTCGGCGCGCCTTGCAGTTCCTTGCCGAGTCCGTGGATCGAGCCGATCTGCTTGCCATAGGCGAGCGAGCCGTCGGCCCGCACAGTGGCGACCCAGCGGCGCTTCTTGTCGAAGATCTCCGTGCCGGGCTGAATCATGCCATTCTCGACCAGCGCCCCGAAGGCGACCTTCGGCGCACTCTTGCGGCTCTGCATGGTCTGCAGCGCGCTTTCGTCGAGGGGCAGTTCCTTCTCGATCCGTTTGAGCGCGGCTTCGCGATAGAGCCCCTCGCGCTCGCAGCCGATCCACTGGCGGCCCAGGCGCTTGGCGACGGCGCCCGTCGTCCCCGTGCCGAAGAACGGGTCGAGCACCACATCGCCGCGCTCGGTGGTTGCCAGCAACACGCGGTAGAGCAGCGCCTCAGGCTTCTGGGTCGGATGGACCTTGTGGCCGCCTTCCTTGAGCCGTTCCTGCCCGCCGCAGATCGGCAGGACCCAGTCGCTGCGCATCTGGAGCTCGTCGTTGAGCGTCTTCATCGCGCGGTAGTTGAAGTGGTACTTCGCCTTCTCGCCCTGGCTGGCCCAGATCAGCGTCTCGTGCGCGTTGGTGAAGCGCGTGCCCTTGAAGTTGGGCATCGGGTTCGCCTTGCGCCAGACGACGTCGTTGAGAATCCAGAAGCCGAGATCCTGCAGGATCGCACCGACGCGGAAGATGTTGTGATAGCTGCCGATCACCCACAGCGCGCCATCAGGCTTGAGCACGCGCTTGGCTTCTGTCAGCCAGGCGCGGGTGAAATCGTCATAGGTCTTGAAGCTGTCGAACCGGTCCCACTCGTCGGTCACCGCGTCGACATGGCTGCCGTCGGGCCGGTTGAGGTCGCCGCCCAGCTGAAGATTGTAAGGCGGATCGGCGAAGACGAGATCGACGCTGGCGTCGGGCAGCTTGCGCATGGCCTCCACGCAGTCGCCGCCGAGGATCTGCCCCAGCGGCAGCGTGCGCGGCGTCTCGACCGTTTCGGCCATGCGCGGCGCGCGCGTCTTCGTGATTTCCAGCACGCTCAATGCAAATCCCCCGTTTCCGTAGTTATCCACAGGGTGAGTCCAAGCGGACTCCGCGTCAAGCGCGGAATTTGCGCCCGGCATGGTTAACGTTCGGTAACATGCGGAGGAACGAAAAGAGTCCGCCACAAGATGTTGAGTCTACGCCGTTCAGGCGGACTCGACATGCTGCGGGTGTTGCCCGAAGGACTCAATCCTGCCCGGAACGGGAGGTTAGAATAGTTCCATCTGCGCGACGGGCGCGAAGCTGCGGCGGTGGAGCGGTGTCGGGCCGTGGTTGCGCAGCGCCTCGACATGGTCAGGCGTGCCGTAGCCCTTGTTGCGCTCCCATCCGTAATGCGGGTGCTCGCGCGCCGCTTCGATCATCATGCGGTCGCGCCATTCCTTGGCGACGATCGATGCGGCCGAGATCGCGGGCTCCTTCGCGTCGCCGCCCACGATCGGGCGCGCCGCCCAGCGCCATTCGGGCCGGCGGCCATGCGGCGTAAGATTTCCATCGACCAGCACTTCGTCGGGATCGCGCGCGAGCACTTCGGCAAGCCGCGCTACGGCCAGCGTCATCGCCAGCATCGTCGCCCCGAAGATATTAAGCCGGTCGATCTCCTCCACCTGGACCACGCCGACGCCCCAGGCGCAGCGGCGGCGGATCGTGAGGTCGAGCCGGCCACGCGAGTTGGCGCAGAGCTTCTTCGAATCGTCGAGGCCTGTCGGTCGCGGCTTGCACAGCGCCACGGCAGCCGCCACAACCGGCCCTGCCAAGGGCCCACGCCCCGCCTCGTCGACGCCGACGACGAGGGGATCGAGCCCGAACGTGTGATGGGGAGTTCCACTGAACATGACGAAATCTGCGATTCTTGCCGCGCTTCTATCGCCGTGCGCGCTGCTCTCCGCAAGCTGCAGCGCCGAACCCGCCGGGGATAGCGCGCCGCCTGAAGCCTCCGCCACCACCGAGGTTGGCGAAGAAGTAACGGTGACGCCCTCGGAAGATTTCAAGGCCGTGTCCCTCGGCGCCTTCGATGAACCCTGGGCCGCGGAGTTCGCACCGGGCACCAGCGTGCTGTTCATCACCGAAAAGAGCGGGACGATGAAGTTCGTCGATACCGCGATCGGCCGGACCGGCACGGTCACCGGCATGCCCGAGGTCGATTATGGCGGCCAGGGCGGCCTCGGGGACGTGGCGTTCCTGCCGTCCGAAAGCTCCGACGCGCTCGGCCGCAGGACGATCTATCTCACCTGGGCCGAGGCAGGCGAAGGCGACACGCGCGGCGCGGCGCTCGGCAAGGGCACGCTCGTCTGCGAACAGGTGGATGCTTGCACCGTCGAGGACCTTTCGGTGATCTGGCGCCAGCAGCCGAAAGTCACCGGTCGCGGCCACTATTCGCACCGCATCGCCTTCTCGCCCGACGGGCAACACCTGTTCCTCGCCTCGGGCGACCGGCAGAAGATGGAGCCGGCACAGGACCTTTCGAACAACCTCGGCAGCGTCCTGCGGCTCACGCTCGACGGCAAGCCAGCACCCGGCAACCCCTTCGCGGATCGCGGAAGCCCGTCGGACCAGATCTGGTCATACGGCCACCGCAACATTCTCGGCCTGCGGTTCGACGCGCAAGGGCGGCTGTGGGACCTTGAGCACGGTCCGGCGGGCGGGGATGAGCTCAACCTCGTCGTACAAGGCGAAAACTACGGCTGGCCAGTCGTGTCCGATGGCGTTCACTATAACGGCGACCCGATCCCCGACCACAGCACCCGCCCCGAATTCCACGCGCCGGCGCTCAGCTGGGATCCGGTCATCGCGCCGGGTGATTTCGTGTTCTACTCGGGCAAGCTCTGGCCGGAGTGGCAGGGGCAGGCGATCATCGGCGCCATGAAGCCGACAGCGATCGTGCGCGTCGCGATCGAGGGGGACAAGGCCACCGAAGTGGCTCGCTACCCGTTCGAGAAGCGCGTGCGCGAGATCCTGGAAGGAGCGGACGGCGCCTTGTGGATCCTCGAGGACGGCGAAGGCGGGCGTCTCATCAAACTCACCCCAGGCTGAGTGCGAAGCTACGCCCCGCGCGCAGGAAGGCGAATTTGATCGACAGCGGCGCGCCCCGCCCCTAACGGCGCGCGCCTATGGCGACCATCGTCCCCCTTGCCAATGTCGACCCCGCGCTGATCGAGGCGCTGCTCGACCGCGCCTTCGGGCCGGATCGTCATGCGCGCACCGCATACCGCATCCGCGAAGGCATGGACTGGCTCCCTGCACTCAGCTTTGCGGCGGTCGACGACGACGGTTACCTGGTCGGCACGATCCAGCTCTGGCCGGCGGCGCTCACCGATCCGGGGGGCCGCGCCCATCCGATGATCATGGTCGGCCCGGTCGCGGTCGTGCCCGAGCGGCAGAGCGAAGGTTTCGGCAAGGCGTTGATGCTTGCCGCGCTCGGCGCGCTGGAGCCCGGCGCCCTGCCGCAGGTGATGATCGGCGATCCGGAATACTACGGCCGCTTCTTCGGCTTCACCGCAGCGCCAACCGGCGGGTGGCACTGCCCCGGCCCCTTTGATTCCGAGCGCCTGCTGGTCCGGTGCGACAATCCGGCGGTTCTGCCGGCAAAGGGGATGCTGGGTCCGTGGCCGGAAACCTTGGCGAATTGAGCGCGCCGTGGCATCGGACAGCCGATGCCATATCAGCCCCCTCCCGAACTTGCCGGATTGACGCTCGACGAAATCGCCGAGCAGGTCGCAGCGCGCAAGCTGCCGCCGGTCGAGGAATGGCGTCCAGAGAGCACGGGCGACAGCCGCATGCGCATCGCGGCCGACGGCACCTGGTATCACGACGGCGGTCCCATCACCCGTCAGGCAATGGTGCGCGCCTTTTCCGGGCTGCTGACGCGCGATGACGATGGACAGCACTGGCTAGTCACCCCGTTGGAGAAGCTTTCGATCGAGGTCGAGGACGCGGCCTTCATCGCAACCGACGTGGTTCGGCGCGACGGCGATCTCGCCTTCCGCCTCAACACCGACGAACTGATCGTTGCCGGCGCGGACAATCCGCTGCGTGCCGGCGGGGAGATCGAAACGCCCGCGATCTATCTCGCCGTGCGGCGCAGATGCGAGGCGCGGCTGAACCGCAGCACGTGGCAGCAACTCGCCGAGATCGCGCTGTCCGAAGGCGACGGGCGCACGGTTGCGAGCGGGGGCGAAACCTTCCCCCTTCTGCCGCGATGAGCTCGCTTTTCGACCGCCTCGAAGCCCTGTTCGAGCAGGGACACCGCGCGGACATTCCCGACCTGCTGACCGACGAGCGCTTTGCCGACGCCAGCCGCACTGCGGACGCTGCGGTGCTGATTGCGGTGACCGACCGCCCCTCCCCAGGCGTGATCCTGACGCAGCGCCCGCACGGCATGCGCGATCATCCCGGACAGGTCGCCTTTCCGGGCGGCAAGATCGATCCGGGTGAAACCGCGGTCGAAGCCGCACTGCGCGAGGCGGAGGAAGAGCTTTCCATGCGCCCGGACGACGTGCGCGTGATCGGCACGACCGACCGTTACCAGACGGGCACCGGTTTCGACGTTACACCCGTTCTCGGCGTCATTCCCCCCGATCTGCCGCTCGTCGCCAACCCGGAGGAGGTCGAGGCATGGTTCGAGGCGCCGCTCGACCTGCTGCTCGACCGAGAAAACTGGACCGAGCACGAGGTCTTCTGGCGCGGGGCGACCCGGCGCTACCTCGAGTATCACTACGAGGGGTTCCGTATCTGGGGGGTGACCGCGGCGATCATCGCCAACCTCGCCCGCCGGCTCGAATACAAGGCGCTGTTCGATGGTTGAGCGCCTGCCCCCTGCCGAATGGACGCAGCGCGCCGACCTTGCCGCACTCGTCGCGGCGCTGGACGCGGACAACGTGCGCTGGGTCGGCGGCGCGGTGCGCGACACGCTGCTCGGGCATGAAGTGCGCGATATCGACGCCGCCACCCCGCTCGAACCGGCGACCGTGATCGATCGGCTGCGATCGACCGGGATCAGGACGGTTCCGACGGGGATCGACCACGGCACCGTCACGGCGGTCCTGCCGGGGGGGCCTGTCGAGATCACCACGCTTCGCCGCGATGTCTCGACCGACGGCCGCCGCGCAACGGTCGCCTTCGCGCAAAACTGGCGCGAAGATGCCGCCCGGCGCGATTTCACGATCAACGCGCTCTACGCCGCGCCCGACACGCTCGAGATCTTCGATTGGTTCGGCGGGCTCGCCGATCTCGCGGCGCAGCGTGTGCGGTTCATCGGCGACGCGCGCCAGCGCATTCGCGAGGATCACCTGCGCATCCTGCGCTATTTCCGCTTCCAGGCGCGCTTCGGCGCCGAGCTCGATGCCGAGGCGGAGGAAGCCTGCGCGGAGCTTGCCGCGACGCTCAAGGGCCTGTCGCGGGAGCGGATCGCAGGCGAACTGCTCAAACTGCTCGGCCTTCCCGATCCTGTCGACACGGCCGCACGGATGCTCGCGCTTGGAGTATTGCCGGTGGTTCTGCCGGAGGCGGGCGCCAAGGGGATCGAGGCGCTCCGCCGCCTCGTCGCGAATGAGCGGGCGGCAAACATCGCGCCCAACCCGATCCGCCGCCTCGCGGCGCTCCTGCCCTCGCTGCCCGCAGTGGCCGAAACCGTCGCCGCGCGCCTGCGCCTGTCGAGGGCGCTGCGCGAGCGGGTCACTCGCGCCGCCGCACGCCAGGCGGGCGATGCGCTGCAACCGCACGCGCTGGCCTACCGCGAGGGCCTGGACAGCGCGATCGATCGCCTGCTGCTCGCGGGCGCCGACGTCTCTCCGCTGATCGGCTGGCAAGTGCCGGAGCTTCCGCTCAAGGGCGGCGAGATCGTGAGGCGCGGGGTTGCCGCCGGGCCTGAAGTCGCGCGCACGTTGCGGACGGTGGAATCCCGCTGGATCGACGAAGGCTTCCCCGGGCGCGACCGGGTGAACCGTATCCTGGATGAGGTACTCGGAGGCATCTGAGGTTGCTTCATCCGGGTTTAATGTGGAAATGGTACACCGTGTTCATCGCCGATAGGCAGGACATGCCATCGCGTGCCTCGCTCGCGGTGGGCCTCCCGCCCGGTTCGTCCGGGCATGCGGGTTCCTGCTCTTGCGGCGGGGCGCTAGGCGCCGAAGGACATTCCAGACCTTCGAAGGGCGCGCCCGTGATCCAAACTGGCTGATACTCGTGCGGGTCTCGCGTCGTACAGCTTTGCGTTTGACATGAAATAATTACGGAGTGGAATTATGAAGTTCTCGAAAATGGCCATTGCCGCCATCGCCGCCGCCGGGATCGCGACGGCTGCACATGCTCAGGGCGTCACCGTCGGCGCAACCGTCTACGGCCCCGAGGGCAATTCGGTTGGCACGATCGAGAGCGTCGCCGATGGCGTCGTGACCGTGGATACCGGCAAGCACAAGGCGCCGCTGCCCTCCAACGCCTTCGGTCAGGGCGACAAGGGCCCGACCATCACCGTCACCAAGGCGCAGCTCGACGGGATGCTGGACGAACAGCTCGCCGCGGCCAACGCCAAGCGTGACGCCGCGCTGATCGAAACCGCTACCGTCGTCACAGCGGACAACCAGCCGCTCGGTATCGTGAAGAGCGTCGCGGGCAACACCGTGATCGTTAGCGGCGGCCAGGGCGACCTGAACCTTCTGCGCGAGCACTTCGCGGTCAACCAGAGCGGCCAGCTCATGGTGCTGTTCACCGACGCGCAGCTCGACCAGGCAATTGCTGCCCAGGGTGCGACCGGACAGAGCCCGGCGGCCGGCGGCGCACAGGCCGACACGACGGCTGGCGCTACCGAATAAGCTTCATCTTCAGGTTGCAAGGAAGGGGCCGGGTGCGGAATGTCCGCGCCCGGCCCCTTTTCTTTGATCGCCGGAGCGCGGCAGACCAGATCTAGAAACGATTGTCCTTAGGAAAGCCCTGCGGCGGCAAGCGGCCCGCCGCGCCGCGCGCGACCTTCCACTGCCAGATCTCGGTTTCGGTCCGGGTGCGCCCCGTCTCCCCGCCCATCGTCCAGCTCAGGCCGTCCGCGAGCGTGAACGTGATCGCATCGCTGAGGCCGCCGTCGCGGTAGCGCTGCAGCGTCACGCCCTGCCCGCGCGCGAGCATCGGCAGTTCCTCGAGATTGAAGACCACCAGCTTGCGGTTGTCGCCGACCACGGCAACGTGATCGTGCGGCTCGGCAATCTCGCGGACGACGCGCAGCTTGGCATCGCCCTTCAGGTTCACCACCTGGCGCCCCTTGCGCGTTTCGGCCAGGATTTCATCGGTGACAGCCGCAAAGCCCTTGCCCGTGGTAGCGGCCAGAAGGAGCTGCCCCTTGGGCTTGTGGACCATCAATGCAATGACCTGCGCTTCGGGATCGATGTCCAGCATGTTCCGGATCGGTTCGCCGAAGCCCCGCGCGCCCGGCAGCTTATCGGCGCCGAGCGTGTAGATGCGCCCGTCGTCGGCCACGACCAGCAGCTTGTCGGTGGTCTGCGCATGGAGGGCGAAAGCCGGACCGTCGCCCTCCTTGAACTTGAAGTCGCCCGCGAGATCGACGTGGCCTTTCGCGCCGCGGATCCAGCCTTTCTGCGACAGGATGACCGTCACCGGCTCCTTCTCGATCATCGCGTCCATGCTGAATTCGACCGCGGGCGCCGCCTCGGCCACGGTCGTGCGGCGGCGGCCGAGCGCGGTGTCCGGTCCGTATTCCTTGCGCAGCGCGCCCAAGTCCCGCTTCAACCGCGTGCGCTGCCGCGCCGGGCTGTCGAGCAGCTTGTTGAGCTCGTCCTGCTCCTTCAGCAGCGCGTCCTTCTCCTGCCGCAGTTGCATCTCCTCGAGCTTGCGCAAGCTGCGCAGCCGCATGTTGAGGATCGCCTCGGCCTGACGGTCGGTGAGGCTGAACTCCGCCATCATCACCGGCTTGGGCTCGTCCTCGGTGCGGATGATCTCGATCACCCGGTCGAGGTTGAGGAACGCGATGATGTAGCCTTCGACCAGCTCCAGTCGCCGCGCGATCTGCTCGAGCCGGTGGCGGCTGCGGCGCTGGAGGACGTCGATCTGGCTCGCGACCCAGTGCGTCAGCAGCTCCTTCAGGCCCATGACCATCGGGGTGCGGTGCGCGTCGAGCACGTTCATGTTGAGCCCGAAGCGCGTCTCGAGGTCGCTCAGCTTGTAGAGCGATTCCTTGAGCAGTTCGGGATCGACGTTGCGGCTGCGCGGCACGAGCACGAGGCGGATATTCTCGTCGCTCTCGTCGCGAATGTCCTCGAGAATCGGGAGCTTCTTGTCGGCGATGAGCTGCGCGATCTGCTCGATCAGCTTGCCCTTCTGCACCTGATAGGGAATTTCGCTGACGACGAGCTGCCACTGGCCGCCGCCGAGGCGCTCGATCCCCGCTTCGCGATCCTCTGCCTTCTCGGCCTCCGCGGCATGGAAGCGCGCGCGGACGCGGAAGCTGCCGCGGCCGGTTTCATAGGCCTGGGAGATCATCTCGGGACTGTCGACGATCAAGCCCCCGGTCGCGAAGTCCGGCCCCTGGAACAGCTCCATCAGCCGCGCGTGCTCGACATGGGGATTGTCGATCAGCTCCAGCGTCGCATCGACAACCTCGGCGACGTTGTGGCTTGGAATGTTGGTCGCCATGCCGACCGCGATGCCGCTGGCGCCGTTGGCAAGCAGGTTGGGGAACAGGCCCGGGAAGACCTCCGGCTCCTGCTCCTCGCCGTTGTAGGTGGGGATGAAATCGACCGTTCCCTCGTCGAGCCCTTCCATCAGGCGCAGCGCGGTCTTGGTCATGCGCGCTTCGGTGTAGCGGTAGGCCGCGGCATTATCGCCGTCGATATTGCCGAAGTTCCCCTGCCCCTCGACCAGCGGATAGCGCAGCGCGAAATCCTGCGCGAGCCGCACCATCGCGTCGTAGACGCTGGCGTCGCCGTGCGGGTGGTACTTGCCGATCACGTCGCCGACCACGCGCGCGGATTTCTTGAACGCGCTGGCCGGGTCGAGCTTGAGCTGCCGCATCGCCCACAACAGGCGGCGATGAACCGGCTTCAGCCCATCGCGCAGGTCGGGCAGTGAACGCGCCGTGATCGTCGAGAGCGCATAGACCAGATAGCGCTCTTCCAGCGCGGAATCGAACGGCGCGTCGACGATCGCGTCGAAGGGATCTTTTTCGTCTTGCAGGGTCGCCATGCCCTTCGCCCTAGCAGGGCAACGGTCGAGCTAACAGAGCGGAACGAGGCGCTTTCCCCACACGTTGCGACGGCACATCAAGCGGAAAGGAGATCACCATGAAACGCGTTCTCATCCTCGCAACCGACGGCTTCGAACAGTCCGAGCTGATGGACCCGCGCGAGAACCTACAGAAGGCCGGAATCGAAACGGTCATCGCCAGCCTCGAAGACGGTGAGATCCGCGGCTGGAAGGAGAAGGACTGGGGCGAAAGCATCAAGGTCGACCTCACCGTCGGGGAAGTCGGCGTCGGCGACTACGACGCACTGCTACTCCCCGGCGGGCAGATCAACCCGGACATCCTGCGAATGAACGAGAAGGCGGTTGCGATCGTGCGCGAGTTCGACACCGCGGGCAAGCCGATCGCCGCGATCTGCCACGCGCCATGGCTTCTCGCCGAGGCCGGGATCCTCGAAGGCAGAACGGTGACGAGCTGGCCGTCGATCCGGACCGATCTCAGGAATGCAGGCGCAGAGGTGGTCGACCGCGAGGTGATGACGGACGGCAATCTCATCACGAGCCGCTGCCCCGACGACATTCCCGCCTTCTCCGAGGCATTGATCGAGCGCCTGCGGTCCGATCAGCGGGACGCCGCCTAGCGCGCGAAGAGGCTGACCAGCTCGACGTGGGTCGACCAGACGAACTGGCCCACCGGGCGAACGCGCTCCAGCCGGTAGCCGGCTTCCACGAGCCGCGCTGCATCGCGGGCCCAGCTCGAGGGGTTGCAGCTTACGTATGCGATCCGCCGCACGGTGCTTTCGGCGAGGCGCGAGACCTGCTCTCGCGCGCCGGCGCGCGGCGGGTCGAGCAGGACGGCGTCGAAGCGGCCGAGTTCTTCGGGCTGAAGGGGATTGCGGAACAGGTCGCGGTGCATGGCGTGGACCGCCCTTCCCGATCTGCCCGCGGCCGACTTGCACGCGAGATGGGCGTCGCGCGCGGCCTCGACCGCCAGCACTTTCGCGGTTTCGGCCAGCGGGAACGAGAACGTGCCGAGGCCCGCGAACAGGTCGGCGACCACGCCGGCACCGACGAGCCATTCGCGCACGGCACCGGCAAGCGCCGCTTCGCCATCAGCGGTGGCCTGGAGAAAGCTGCCGCTGGGGAAGCCGACCGGAATACCCGAGAGCGACACCGTCACCGGTTCGGGCTCCCACACCGGCTCGGGACCATAGCCCTGATCGAGCGTGAGCCGCGCGAGCCGGTTCTCCTGCGCGAAAGCGAGCAGCGCCTCGGTTTCCTCAAGGCCCTCGACGGGCAGGTTGGCCAGCGCGCAGTCCACGCCCTGGTCGGTCAGGGCCAGCTCGATATCGACTGCGAAGCGCCCCTTGCGGCGCCCAAGCAGGGCACGAAGCGCGGGCACGAGCGCGAACAGCTCCGGCCGCAGGATATGGCACTCGCGCATGTCGACGATGCGGTGCGAGCCGGCTTCGCGGAAGCCGATCACCGGCTTTCCCCCAGCGGAGAGCGCGTGCAGCGTGCACCGGCGGCGGCTGCGCGGCGGGGAAAGATGGGGCGCGAGCAGTTCGCCGATAGCCACACCCTGCGACTGCGCGGCGAAGGCGACCCGTTCGACGACATAGCGTGCGATCGAGGGCTCGTCGCAATGCTGGAGCTGGCATCCGCCGCAAGTGCCGAAGTGGCGGCAGGGCGGAACCGCATGGTGCGGGCCGGGCGCTAGCGATCCGTCGGGCAGGAGCACGTCGCCGGGCGCGGCGTAGGGCGCGTGCCGCCCATCGGCGGTGACGCCATCGCCCTTGGCGGCGATGCGGACGATCTCGGATGCTTCGCTCACAGGAAGCGCGCGTAGGCGGTCTTGACGGCGTGCGCCAGTTCGTCCGCGATGAACGCCGCACCGGCGATCCGCGCGGCCTCGTGCTGGAGCCAGACGGCCTGCTCCGCGGCTTCGAACGCCGAGAGCCCCGTGGCCATGCGGCTCGCAGTGATTCCCGCGAGCACGTCGCCGGTACCCGCTGCCGAAAGCCAGCTCGGGCCCGGGGCGAACAGACGCACTCGTCCGTCGGGCGCGCAGAGCACGGTGTCGGGCCCTTTGGCGAGCACCGTCAGCCCGCTCGCCTCGGCCAGCGTCCGGGCCTTCGCGCGCTTTCCCTGGGCGGAAATCCCGTAGGTCTGGCACAGGTTCGCGAGCTCGCCCTCGTGCGGCGTCGCCAGCGTCTCGCCGGTAAAGACTCGGCGCTCGAGCAGCCCCAGCGCTTCGGCATCGAGAACCAGCGGTCCGCCACGCGCCAGCGCGGCTGCGAGCCGGGCTTTCGCCGCATCGTCGCGCCCCAGGCCCGGCCCGGCGAGCACGGCCCCGATCCGCTCGTCGGCGAGCGCCTCGTCGAGGCGCGCGCCGCTGACCACCAGCGCCGCAGGCGTGGCCGGATGCGAATGGTCGGCGAGCAGCCTCACGTTGCCCGCCCCTGCGTGCATCGCCGCCTGCGCCGCGAGCAGCGCGGCGCCGGGCATCGCTCCGCCGACCACTGCGAGCAGGCCGCGGCGGTACTTGTGCGCATCGGGCGCGGGCGGTTCGAAGCGCGGCCGCGCCGACAGCGAAGCCGCCGCCCCGGTCTCGCCGATGCCGATGTCGATCAGCCGCCGCGCGCCCATCCCGGCAGAGGAGGGCATCGTCCAGTGCGCGAACTTCCACGCGCCGAGCGCGAGCGTCAGGTCGTAGCGCGGCAGGCCCCGGTTGAGCAGCGCCCCGCTGTCGCTCTCGACGCCGCTCGGCAGATCGACCGCGATCATCTGGCCGTGGCTCGCCGCGAGGCTGCCCAGCAAGGCAAGCAGTTCGTCCGACAGCTGCCGCGTCAGCCCGCTGCCGAACAGACAATCGACGAGCACTGCGCCGCGCCGTCCCTCATCCGACGTGGCGACATCGCCGCGATAAAGCGCGCGCGCGTTCCTCGCCGCATCGGTCCTCGGTTCGATCGGCGCCACGACAACCACGTCGAGCCCGCGCTCGCGCAAAACCTGCGCAATCACGTAGCCGTCGCCGCCATTGTTGCCGGGGCCGCAGAGCACCGTCACCGGCCGCCCGGCGGCGAGCCGCCAGACCCACTCCGCCGCGCCGCACCCTGCGCGCTGCATCAGCGTCTCGACGCTGGTTCCGCCATCGATCAGCGCCTGCTCGGCCGCCTGCATTTCGGCGACCGTGAGGACCGGATCATTCGCCGGCATCGCCGCCTTGCTGCGGGCGCGCGGGGAAGCGGTAGCGGTCGCCCGCCACGCTGACTTCCAGCAGTTCGCCCGTCAGTTCCTGTTCCACCGGATCGGCTCCGTCGAAAGCCGAGAGCCCGCGTCCGCCTGCCATTTGCTCGAAGCGGCGAAAGCCGCCGTCGGGGTGGCGGACGGTAAGGACGGTCACACCGTCCGCTTCGCCGCGCTCCACCAGGCAGTCGACTCCGAATTCGGCGCCCGGCCCGATCGCGCATTCGATCCGCTGCGCGCCTTCCTCCGCCTGCGCCTGCACCGCCGCATCGCCGGAGCAGGCGGCGAGCGCCAGCGCCCCTGCGACGGCGGTGGAGACACGCGTCATTTGCGCTCCAGCTGCGAGACGTCGCGCACCGCGCCGCGCGCGGCGCTGGTGGTCATCGCGGCATAGGCCTTGAGCGCAGTCGAGACCTGCCGCTTGCGCTTCTCCACCGGTTGCCATGCCGCATCCCCCTTCGCGTCCATCTCCGCGCGCCGGCGCGCGAGCTCTTCGTCGGACAAGTCCAGATGGATCGTCCGCGCGGGAATGTCGATGGCGATCCTGTCGCCGTCCCGAACCAGGCCGATCGCTCCGCCCTCGGCCGCCTCGGGCGAGACGTGGCCGATCGAGAGGCCCGAGGTGCCGCCGGAGAAACGCCCGTCGGTCAGCAGCGCGCAGGCTTTCCCGAGGCCCTTCGATTTGAGATAGCTCGTGGGATAGAGCATTTCCTGCATCCCCGGCCCCCCGCGCGGCCCTTCGTAGCGGATCACGACGACGTCGCCTTCGCCCACCTGGTCCATCAGAATCCCGGAAACCGCCGCGTCCTGGCTCTCATAGACTTTCGCGGAGCCGGAGAATTTCAGGATGCTCTCGTCCACGCCGGCAGTCTTAACGATGCAGCCGTCCTCGGCGATATTGCCGTAGAGCACCGCGAGGCCGCCGTCCGTGCTGAAGGCGTGCTCCGCCGAGTGGATCACGCCGTCGCGCCGGTCGAGATCGAGCGCATCCCAGCGGCGGTTCTGGCTGAACGCGGTCTGCGTCGGCACGCCACCGGGCGCGGCGCGGAAGAATTCCTGCACCGCGGGGCTGTTGGTGCGCGCGATGTCCCAGGAGTCCAGCGCGTCGGCCAGAGTCGGACTGTGGACGGTGGGCACGGCGGTGTTGAGCAGTTCCGCGCGGTCCAGCTCGCCCAGGATCGCCATGATCCCGCCCGCGCGGTGAATGTCCTCCATGTGAACGTCCGCCTTGGTCGGCGCGACCTTGCAGAGGCAGGGCACGTGGCGGCTCAGCCGGTCGATATCGGCCATCGTGAAGTCCACCCCCGCCTCGTGCGCGGCGGCGAGCAGGTGGAGCACGGTGTTGGTCGATCCGCCCATCGCGATGTCGAGGCTCATCGCGTTTTCGAACGCCGAAATGTTCGCGATGGTGCGCGGCAGGACGCTGGCGTCGTCCTCCTCGTACCAGCGGCGGCAGAGCTCCACCACCAGGCGTCCGGCGCGCAGGAAGAGCTGCTTGCGGTCGGCATGGGTCGCCAGCGTCGATCCGTTGCCCGGCAGCGAGAGGCCGAGCGCTTCGGTCAGGCAGTTCATCGAATTGGCCGTGAACATGCCCGAGCACGAGCCGCAGGTGGGGCACGCCGAACGTTCGATCGCAGCGACTTCCTCGTCGCTGTAGCTCTCGTCGGCGGCGGCCACCATCGCATCGACCAGGTCGAGCGCGACTTCCTTGCCCTTCAGCACGACCTTGCCCGCCTCCATCGGCCCGCCCGAGACGAACACGACCGGAATATTGATCCGCAGCGCCGCCATCAGCATGCCGGGAGTGATCTTGTCGCAGTTGGAAATGCACACCATCGCGTCGGCACAGTGGGCGTTGACCATGTACTCCACGCTGTCGGCGATCAGGTCGCGGCTGGGCAGCGAATAGAGCATGCCGTCGTGGCCCATCGCGATCCCGTCGTCGACCGCGATGGTGTTGAATTCCTTGGCGACGCCGCCAGCCGCCTCGATCTCGCGCGCGACCATCTGGCCCAGATCCTTGAGGTGGACGTGGCCAGGCACGAACTGGGTGAAGGAATTGACCACGGCGACGATCGGCTTGCCGAAATCGTCGTCCTTCATGCCCGTTGCGCGCCACAGCCCGCGCGCGCCGGCCATGTTGCGGCCGTGGGTCGAAGTGCGGGAGCGGTAGGCGGGCATGACGAATTCCAGATATTGCGGGATCGGGGTTCCGGTCACCCCTAAAGCATCGCGAGCAGCGGTCGAAAGGGAAATTCTTTTGCCGGCAACAGCTCTGCGCCCTTCGGTTCCCCTAGGTGCTCCTGGGTGCCGCTAGGTGCCCTTCAGGGCAAGCACCGTCCGGCGGGCAATATCCGCCACGAGCGCGGCCCAGCGCACCTGGTCGGCCTCGCGCTCGATCATGTCCTGACGGACCTCGATCGTGAGGTACGGCCGGCCATGCGCCTCCGCATGGCGGTTCATCGTCGCGTTGAGCTGCTTGCCCGAATAGGGCTGATTGTCGCCGACGGTCAGCCCTTCCTCGGCGAACAGGCGGATGGCGTGCCGCGCGGCCCGATCGTCCTGGTTATAGAGCAGTGCCACCTCCCACGGCCGCTCCTCGCCCCCGCTCTCGAGCCGCGGCGTGAAGCTGTGGAGCGCCACGATCAGCTCGGGCCGCGCAGCATCGAGCCATTCTTCGAGCGCTGCATGATATGGCCTGTGGAACCGCGCCAGCCGCGCCTCTAGATCGGCGTCGACGTTGCCCGGGATCACGTACCCGTCGCTGGCCGTTGGGACGACGGCGGGAGATTCCTCCTCCCGATGGAGATCGCAGACCAGACGGCTGATGCAGGCGATATGCGCCGGAATGCCGTGGCCCAGCGCCATCTGCTCCGCGACGCCCTCCACGCCGATATCCACCGCGATGTGCTTGCCCAGCAGATCGGGTGCGATGCCGAGCGGAATGTCGTCGGGCACGAAGCTGGACGCGTGGTCCGCGACGCACACGATCCCGCCCGGCGCGACCTCGCCGACGTGCCGAAAGGGCGAATGACCGGTCATCTCAGCTTTCCTTGCATTTGCCACCAGTCGGGATGGTCCGAGGCGAGCCGAGCCGCCGCATCGGCCAGAGCATCGCCGTTCTCGAAGAGGGCGAAGCACGTCGCGCCGGAACCCGACATGCGGCTCGCAGAGGCGCCCGATCCACGCAGGGCGGCGAGAACATCCGCGATCTGCGGGCATTGTGCGGTGGCGGGCGCTTCGAGATCGTTGCGTCCCTCGCGCATGGCCTGCGACGCGGGTCCGTCGGGCAGCGGACCCAGGTCCTGTCCATCCCAGGCCGTAAACACGACCGCCGTCGCAAGCGGCACGCGCGGGTTCACCAGCAGCACGGGCGTTCCCGCGAGGTCGTTCTCCAGCGGCGCGAGCTCCGTCCCGGTGCCGCGCCCGATGCAGGCCTCGCTCTCGACGCAGGCCGGAACATCCGCTCCGAGACGGGCGGCGCGCTCTTGCCAGTCGTCGGGCAAGCCGTAGCGCTCGCGGATCATGCGGAACACCGCGCCGGCGTCGGCGGAGCCACCTCCGAGCCCGGCGGCCACCGGCAGGCGCTTGTCCAGCGTCACCGCCAGTCCGTCGGCGCGCGGCAGCTTGCCGAGCGCCCTGGCGGCGATGTTGCCGAACGGATCGTCGAGCGCTCCGGCGAATTCGCCGGTCACCGTCAGACTGTCCTGCGCCGCAGCGCGCGCGGTCAGCTCGTCGCCCGCGTCAACGAAGGCGAAGGCCGTCTCGAGCTCGTGATAGCCGTCCGCGCGCCGCCGGCGGACGTGCAGCGCGAGGTTGATCTTGGCGTAAGCGGTTTCGCGCATCAAAGCCCTCTCCCCTTCAGGGGAGAGGGTTGGGAGAGGGGGATGTCGCGCACGCCAAATGCCCCCCTCTCAACTCCGGCTAGGCGCGTCGCGCCAAGCCTGCGTATCTCTCCCCTGAAGGGGAGAGAGAAAGATCCGCACACCGCCTGCAATTCCTCACATATTCGGATAGTTCGGACCGCCGCCGCCCTCGGGCGTCACCCATTCGATGTTCTGGTTCGGGTCCTTGATGTCGCAGGTCTTGCAGTGGACGCAGTTCTGCGAGTTGATGACGAACTTGGGATCGCCTTCCTCGACATCGACCCATTCGTAAACGCCGGCCGGGCAATAGCGGGCGGAAGGGCCGGCAAAGACCCCGAGCTCGCTCGCCTCCTGCAAGGCCATGTTCTTGACCTTGAGGTGGCAGGGCTGCTCCTCGGCATGGTTGGTGTAGGAATAGGAGACCGAGGTGAGCCGGTCGAAACTGATCACGCCGTCGGGCTTGGGATAGTCGATCGGCCGGTGAAGGTCGGCCCGGTGCGTGTGCGTGTAATCGGGCGTGTGCTTCATCGTGATCGGCAGGCCGATGCCGAGCGTGCGCATCCACATGTCGATTCCGGCGAGAGCCGTGCCGATGTCGCCGCCGAACTTGGCGACGGCGGGCTGCGCATTCTTCACCTTCTTGAGCTCGTCCGCGATCCAGCTCGAACGGACGGCGGCGTCGTAATCCGACAGCTCGGTCTTTTCACTTCCGTCCGAGATCGCAGCGGCGACTGCTTCCGCGGCCAGCATGCCGCTCTTCATCGCGGTGTGACTGCCCTTGATCCGCGGCACGTTGACGAAACCCGCAGCGCAGCCGATCAGCGCGCCGCCGGGGAACGCCAGCTTCGGCACAGACTGCCAACCACCCTCGTTGATCGCGCGCGCGCCGTAGGCGACGCGTTTGCCGCCTTCGAGGTACTCACGGATCGCCGGGTGGTGCTTCCAGCGCTGAAATTCCTGAAACGGCGAGACGTAGGGGTTCTCGTAGTCGAGCGCGGTGACGAAGCCGATCGCGACCTGTCCGTTCGCCTGATGGTAGAGGAAACCGCCGCCCCAGGTGTCGCTTTCCGAAAGCGGCCAGCCCTGTGTGTGGATCACGCGACCGGGGACGTGCTTCTCGGGATCGATGTCCCACAACTCCTTGACGCCGAGCCCATAGACCTGCGGCTGACAATCCGCCTCCAGGTCGAACTTCGCCTTCATCCGCTTGGTCAGGTTGCCCCGCGCGCCCTCGGCGAAGAGCGTGTACTTGGCGTGGATCTCCATGCCCGGCTGGTAGTCGGGCTTGTGACTGCCGTCGGCCGCGACACCCATGTCCTGCGTCACCACGCCGGCAACCGCGCCGCTATCGTCGAACAGCACGTCGGCGGCGGGGAAGCCCGGGAAGACCATTACGCCCAACGCCTCCGCCTGCTCGCCGAGCCAGCGGGTCAGATTGCCGAGAGACCCCGTGTAGCAACCGTCGTTCGACAGGAACGGCGGCATCAGCAGGTGCGGCATGGACCACTTGCCCGACTTGCCCAGGATCCAGTGCCAGTTGTCGGTCACCGGCGTTTCCGCCATCGGGCAGTTCTGCTCGCGCCATTCGGGGAGCAGTTCGTCGAGCGCGATCGGATCGACCACTGCGCCCGAGAGGATGTGTGCGCCGATCTCCGATCCCTTTTCGAGAACGACGACTTCGAGCGCATCGTTGATCTGCTTGAGACGGATCGCCGCGGCGAGGCCGGCAGGGCCCCCGCCGACGATCACGACGTCGCACGGCATCGATTCGCGTTCGCTCATTTCCGGTTCGGTCCTTCGAATATTGCGTTGACGAGGCTTGGATCATGCCTTGATTGCTGCGGCGGGGCAGGTCAAGACCGCAGCCGAGATGGCCGAACGCCCGCCCCCGCCCCTTCCCGACCAGCTTGCCGCCGCCTTCGACTGGTGGCGCGAGGCCGGCGTCGATTGCGATTTCGCCGAGGACGCTACGGATTGGCTGGCTCCGCCGGAGGACGAAGCGGCCGAGCCGGCTCCCATACCAGTGGCGGCGGCTCCCGCGCCGCTGGCACCGCAGGCGGAAGCGCCGCCGAAAATCGACGCTGACCGCTCCGCCTGGCCGAAGGATCTCGCGGCATTTCGCGAATGGTGGCTCACCGCCGACACGCTCGACCACGGCGGCGCCTTTCCTCGTGTGGCGCCCTTGGGGCCGGCCCGGGCGGCGCTGATGATCGTCGTCAATCAGCCGGAAGACAGCGACCGCGAACGGCTCCTGTCAGGGCCGGAGGGCGCGCTCCTGCAGGGGTTCCTGCGCGCAGCGGGCATTGCCGCCGATGCAGTCTATCTCGCGTCCCTACTGCCGCGCCACGACCCTGCCCCTGACTGGAGCGCGATCCGTTCCGCCGGGTTCGGCGAATTGCTCGCCCACCAGATGGGCCTGGCCGAACCCCGGCGTATCCTCTTCCTCGGGCGCAACATCCCACCGCTGTTGGGACACGACATGGCGCAACGTCCTGCAATTTTACCGGAATTTAACCATGAAGGGCGAAGCATTCCTGCCATGGGGGCCGGAGGGCTCGCGGATATGCTCCGTTCAGCGAAGCGGCGCGAGCGGTTCTGGCGATGCTGGCTCGATTGGACGTATGGCAAAGGACGGACAGATTAAGCGGGGTTGGAAGCTGGCGGCAGCGGTTGCCGCTGTTCTCGCGTCCGCGATCGTGGCGGCACCGGCCGCAGCGAACAGCAGCGCCGAATATTTCCGCTCCCGCGCTCTCAACAGCAATGTCCCGCAACTGCTGAGCCGGCCCGACGGCGAATACTATTCGCAGCTCTTCCAGGCGATCGACCGCGAGGATTGGGCGCGGGTCCAGGCCATGTTCGCCGAACGCGGCGACGGGCCGCTGCACCAGGTCGCGCGCGCCGAATATTATCTCGCCGCCAACAGCCCCCGGGTCGAACTTCCGGCCATCCAGGCCTGGTTTGCCTCGGGCAGCCGCTTGCCGCAGGCCGAGCAGATGGGCAATCTCGGCCTGACCCGCGGGCTCATGTCGGCTCCGTACTTGCCGCAAGAGCGGAGTTTCGTGCGGCAGCCCTACGCTTCCAAGCGAGTGCGCCCTGCCACTGTCGGCGACGGCACGATGCCGAGCGACGTGCGCGCGGCGATCCTGGAGCGGATCACCAACGACGACCCCGGCGGCGCACGTCTGCTGCTCGATGGCGTCGATGCCCTGCTCAGCCCGCCCGCGCGCGCCGAATGGCGCCAGCGCGTCGCGTGGAGCTACTACATCGAGAACAACGATCCCGCCGCGCTGGCGCTGGCCTTGACGGCGCGGCAGGGGTCCGGCGCGTGGGTGGCGGAAGGCGACTGGGTCGCCGGGCTCGCTGCCTGGCGCATGGGCGATTGCGACATGGCGGCGGATGCCTTCCGGCGCGCCGCCAGCGGATCGACCAACAACGAACTCACCGCGGCTGCCTTTTATTGGGCAAGCCGCGCACTGGTCCGCTGCCGTAACCCGGAAGGGGCGGACGAGCAGTTGCGCGGTGCAGCGCGGTTCGACGAGACGCTCTATGGCATGCTCGCCCGCGAGCAGCTCGGCCAGGCTTTGCCCCAGACGCACGCGCGCGCCGACTTCGCGATGGAGGACTGGCAGAAGCTGCGCGAGAACGAGAACGTGCGGATCGCCGTCGCGCTTGCGGAAATCGGGCGCGACGATCTGGCGGACGAGGTCCTGCGGCACGAGGCACGGATCGGCAATCCCGAGAATTACGACGAGCTCTCACGCCTCGCGCGCGACATGGGGCTGCCCTCCACCCAGCTCTGGATGGCCCACAATGCCCCGCGCGGCGCGGCGGCCGAGCCGGCACTGCGCTATCCCGCGCCGCGATGGGCGCCCGTCAACGGATGGAAGGTGGACCCCGCGCTCGCCTACGCGCACACGCTGCAGGAATCGGTTTTCCGCGCCGATGCCGTCAGCCCGGCGGGTGCACGCGGCCTGATGCAGATCATGCCCGCTGCGGCGATAGACCATTCGGGCAGACTCGGCGTTGCCGGCTCGCCCAGCGACCTAGCGCGGCCGGAGATCAACCTCGCCTTCGGGCAAGCGCACCTCCGGATGCTCCGCGACGCGCCGGCAACGGGTGGGCTGCTGCCGAAGGTCATGGCCGCCTACAATGCAGGCCTCACGCCGATCGGCCGCTGGAACACCGAAGTGCGCGATCTCGGCGATCCGCTGCTCTACATGGAGAGCATCCCGTATTGGGAGACGCGCGGCTACGTCTCGATCGTCATGCGCAACTACTGGATGTACGAGCGCCAGGCGGGCGGTGCGTCGGAGAGTCGGACCGCGCTCGCGCAGGGACTGTGGCCGACCTTCCCCGAACTCTCTGGCGGCGGCGGAGTGCGCGTGACAGCGCGGGAGTGACCGCCTCTTCACGTCCGCGCCAGCGAGTGGCGTATTTTTCACGCAAAGGCGCAAAGGCGCGAAGAGGTTCGGCCCCGGATATGGCGTCGGGCGTCCGAGCGTTGTTCACACGAAGACACGAAGATGTAGCGCGGCACGCGGTGGCGCACTCTCACCGCGCCGTCACACCAAGCTCGTCTGCAAGAATCGGAGCTCGGCTTCGCCGCAGGCGCGCCATCTTCGTGTCTTCGTGTGAACCATTGGGCCCGGGGCAGAGGTGAGACGACAGCCTCTTCGCGCCTTTGCATGAAAAACAAACTGGCGCTGCGGCAATGTTCCTTATATGTTCTACAAAATGGAACGCCGCCTCGACCCAGAAGTCCACGGCCGTGGCGCCCAGTCGGGCGCGGTGCCGACGCGATTCGGGCTGGCGGCACGCGAGGCAGATGGCGACTGGCGCGACCACATGGAGGCGCTCGACGGCCCTCCGGTGAAGCTGCGCACGACGGTCACCGAGGAGCGGCCGAAGACGATCCTTTCCTTCAACCGCTCGCCCGACATCGCATTCGATCGCTCCATCAACGCCTATCGCGGCTGCGAACACGGGTGCGTCTATTGCTTCGCGCGGCCGACGCATGCCTATCACGACCTTTCGCCGGGCCTCGACTTCGAAACGAAGCTCTATGCGAAGCCCGATGCCGCGCGGCTGCTGCGCGAGACGCTGGCGAAGCCGAAGTACCGCCCTCGCCCGATCGCGATGGGAACCAACACCGATCCCTACCAGCCGATCGAGCGGCGCTACCGCATCACCCGCCAGATCCTGGAGGTGTGTCTTGATGCGCGCCATCCGGTGACGATCACCACCAAGTCCGACCGTGTGCTCGACGATCTCGATCTTCTCGCTGCAATGGCCGAGCGTCGGTTGGTGGCGGTGGCGATTTCGGTCACCACATTCGACCCCAAGCTGTCGGGCAAGCTCGAACCGCGTGCTGCCGCACCCGCCAAACGCGTGGCAGCGCTAGGGAAACTGGTCGAGGCAGGCGTGCCGGCACACTGTTCGGTCGCGCCGATCATCCCCGCGATCACCGACGAGTTCATGGAGGAGATCGTCGCGCGCGCGGCCGCGCTCGGCGTGCGCTCGGCCGGCTGGATCCCGCTGCGCCTGCCACACGAGGTCGCCCCACTGTTCCGCGAATGGCTCTCGGTTCATTTCCCCGAGCGGGGCGACAAGGTCATGGCAATAGTCCGCTCGATCCGCGGCGGGCGCGACAACGATCCGGACTTCTTCACCCGTATGAAGCCGAGCGGCGTGTGGGCCGACCTCTTCCGCGCCCGCTTCCGCATCGCCTGCAAACGCGCGGGAATCGGAAAGGAACGGTTCGAACTCGACTGCTCGCAGTTCAGGCCGCCGGAGATCGGCGGGCAGATGCGGCTACTCTAAGCGGCGTGCGACGGCGCCGCGTGACGGAAGAATGCGGCTGCGGCGATCCAGGGGAGCATGAGCACGATGGTCTGCGGCCAGATCGCGTAACCGCGCGACGCGGCTACCACCCCCAAAAGAGCGAGGCCACCTACCGCGCCGATGGAGGTGAGCGTCAGGCCCGACGCTCGGAACCGCACCAGCACCGCCGCGACGACAACGAGCGCAAGCAGCCCGAAGTACAGCAAGTTGAACGGATCGGCCTCGTTCCCTGCGATCCCAACAGCCAGGTTCGCCCAGATCGTGAAGAGTATGGCACCGAGCGCGAAACCTGCTCCAGCGCGGTATGCGAGCTTGGCCGATTGGCGAAACAGGGTTTCCGCGATCAGTCCGATCGTGCCTAGCATGATTGCCGCAACGATGAAGTCGAAAGCCGTCCAGTCCACCTCGCTGGTGAACTGCATTGCGACAAGTGGCGCGCAAAGAACAAGGCCAGCGGCCGACCACGCGGCCATGCGGGTCACGTTCGCGGTGGACATTCGCACATCGGAATTCATCGCGCGTCACCTTTGTGGAGCGAATAATATGTGGAGCGAATAATAATCCACACCGCTCCCGGACGCTACCGAAAGGCGCCGTCAGAACCCCTCCCCACCCTCGCCCGGCTTGAAGCGCACGAGGCGGCTGTCTGCCAGCGCAGCAGTGCGATTGACGACAGCCTGCTGGTAATCCGGGTCCTTGATCATCTCGAAAAACGCTGCGCTGTTAGGGTATTGCGCGACGAAGCCATCGTGCCAGCGGCGATCCTCCGGACCGGTCACCATCGCCTGGAAGGCGCCGCGCCAGACGATCGTGCCGCCCACGCGTCGGAAGATGGGACCGGAGGTTGCGCCGTATTCTTCATAGGCGCGGCGGCCGGTCCAGCCTTTGCCGGCGTGTTCGTGATCGTCCGGATATTCAGCCTCGTCGCGGTAGAGCAGCAGGTTGAGCATGTGGATCGGCTCGTCGCGCGGGAGAGCCTTGAAGGCGTCGAAGTTCGCGCGGCTGGGGTCGATATAGGCGGTCATTCGCTCCTCCGTCATTCTTCAAGCACATAATCCGCGAACCGCGTGCGCAAGTCCTTCTTGCTGATCTTGCCGGTCGCCGTGTGCGGGATCTCGTCGACGAATTCGACCGCGTCGGGCAGCCACCACTTGGCGACCAGCGGCTCGAGGTGCTCGATCACCTCCTCCGCCGTCAGGTCCTGCCCTTGCTTCTTCACCACGAACAGCACCGGGCGCTCGTCCCACTTGGAATGCGGCATGCCGATCGCTGCCGCTTCCGCGACCTTGGGATGGCCGCAGGCGGCGTTCTCGAGCTCGACCGAGCTGATCCACTCGCCGCCCGATTTGATCACGTCCTTGGTGCGGTCGGTCAGTTGCAGCGTGCCGTCGGGGTGGAGGATGCCGACGTCGCCGGTGTCGAACCAGCCGTCCGCGGTTACCGCGTCTTCCCCGGCCTTGAAGTAGCGCTTGATGATCCACGGCCCGCGGATCTGCAGCGCGCCCGCGGTCTTGCCGTCGCGGGGCAATTCCTTCGTCCAGTCGTCGAGATCGACTGTGCGCAGCTCCACGCCGAACACCGGGCGGCCCTGACGCGTGACGATGTCGACCTGCTCCTCGAAAGGCAGGCTGTCCCAATCGGGCGTCGGCGCGCCGACGGTGCCGATCGGGCTGGTCTCGGTCATGCCCCAGGCGTGGGCGACGCGGCTGCCGTTCTTCATCAGCCGCTCGATCATGAAGCGCGGCGCGGCCGAGCCGCCGATGATCGCCTGCTGAAGCTTGGGCAGCGGCGTGCCGGTGGCATCGCAATGCTGGAACATCGCTAGCCACACCGTCGGCACGCCGGCGGAATGGGTCACGCCCTCCCGCTCGAGAAGCTCGCACAGAACGGCCGGATCGTTGACGGCCGAATAGACGAACTTCACTCCGGTCATCGCGCCCGCCCAGGGCAGGCCCCAGCTCGCCGCATGGAACATCGGCACGACCGGCAGCATCACGCTGCGCGCATCGAAATCGAAGCTGTTCGGCTGAACTCCGGCCATGGCGTGCAGCATGGTCGATCGGTGTTCGTAGAGAACGCCCTTGGGATGCCCGGTCGTACCGCTGGTGTAACAGAGCATGCAGGGATCGCGTTCATCGACCGCGACCCAGTTCGCTCCACCGTCATGAGCGCCAATCCAGTCCTCGAAGCCCAATCCAGAGAACCCTGCCGGCGGATCGTAGCAGATGTAGTGCTCGATCGTGGTCCACTTCTCGCGCATCTTGTCGACGATCGGCTGGAACGCCGCATCGTAGAGCAGCACCCGATCCTCGGCGTGGTTGGCGATATATTCGAGCTGATCGTCGAACAGGCGCGGGTTGATCGTGTGGAGCACCCCTCCGGCCCCTACCGCGCCGTACCAGCTCACCAGATGGCGCGAGTGGTTCATGGCTAGCGTCGCGATCCGGTCGCCCTTCTCGGTGCCGAGCGCCTGCAGGGCCTGCACCATCTTCAGCGCGTCGCGCCGCACGCTGGCCCAGGTGGCGCGCGTTTCGGTGCCGTCGGCCCAGTGGGTCACGTGCTCGCGCGCGCCGTGTTCGCGAGCGGCGTGGTCGATCAGGTGGGTGACCACGAGGTCCCAGTCCTGCATGGCTCCGAGCATCAGCATTTCTCTCCCGTTAGATTTCTCTTTGCCACTTTCATGCCGCCGCTTGCGCGGCTTGGCAATCGGCGGCAGGCGGGATGAATGAATCCATTCCAGCAATCGAAGATTTATCTCGTCGAACACCTGCATCTCGCGAGGGACGCGCTGCACATCTACGTCGCGCTGATCGTCCTGTTCGGATCGTGCGTCCTGTTCGGATGGAAGGTGCACCAGTGGAAGCCGTGGCTACTGGTGCTGTTCGCCGCTTTTGCGGGCGAGATCCTCGATATTCGGGGAATGCCCGGCCCGTTCGAGAGCGCCATCGGTCGCGAGAACGTGAAGGACATCCTCAACACCATGGCGGTCCCGACCATCTTGCTGCTCGCGGCGCGCTACACGAATCTCTTCAACAGGCCGCAAACTGCCGCCGAAACGGCGCGGGACTCAGGCGACGAGGCGCAAGTGCCCGCCGCCCCGCTGGGTAGCGAGCGCGACGTTCTCTAGCCCGTCGATCTCCGCCAGGCGCTCCGCGAGTTCGCCATCGAGCCGGTAGTCGCGGCCCAGTCGCAGAAGCGGCTCGCTCTCGCCGCCGATTTTCAACCGCACCTGCACTTCGCCGTGGCCTGGCGTGCCGATCTCCAGCGCCATCTTGAGCTCGGCGACGGCCTCGGCGCTGGTCACGTCCATCGTCAGCAGCATCCGCGATCCGCTCTTCACCTCGTCGAGCGGACGCGCCCCGCGCACGGTCACGCGCGGCGGCTCGTCCGGGCTGGGACTGTCGAGCTCGACGTTGAGCAGCACGCAGGTGCCCTCCGCCGCCCATTTCTGGAAACTCTCGACCAGCGTTTCCTCGAAGCAGGCCGCGCTGAACTGGCCCGAGCTGTCGGAGAAGTCCGCGCGCACGAATTCCCCGCCGCGGCGGGTGCGGCCCTTGTTCACCTTCTCGACCATTGCCGCCATCACCGCGGGCTGCCGGCCGCCGGCCGGACCACCCCCCTGCATCAGGCTCTGATAGCTGCGTGCGCCGTTGGCCGAGGCGACGGCGCGATATTGCTCGACCGGGTGGGCTGAGAAGTAGAAGCCGAAATTCTCGCGCTCCTTCGCCATGCGGTCGGCGCGGCTCCACGGCTCGGCATCTTTCAGCCGCAATGTATCGCCCGCCGCCTCCTCACCGCCGAACAGGCCGACCTGCCCACTCTCGCGCTCGCGGTTCGCGGCATCCGCGACCGCGAGCAACATGTCGATGTTGGCGAACAGCTTCGCACGGTCCGGCTCGAGCCCGTCGAGCGCGCCCCCGCAGATCAATCCTTCAAGTTGGCGGCTATTCATCGACCCCTTCGGAATCCGCTCGAACAGGTCCTGCAGCGTTTCGAACCAGCCGTGCGCTTCGCGCTCTGCGGCAAGCGCCTCCATCGCCTTCTCGCCGACGTTACGGATGCCCGCGAGCGCATAGCGCACGGCATAACCGTCATCGGTTCGCTCGACGGTGAACTCGGCTTCCGAGCGGTTGATGTCGGGCGCCAGCACTTCGACCCCGCCCCGCCGCGCATCGTCGACGAACAGCGCCAGCTTTTCCGACTGGTGCATGTCGAAGCACATGGAGGCGGCGAAGAACTCTTCGGGGTAATGCGCCTTGAGCCACGCGGTCTGATAGGCGAGCAGCGCATAGGCCGCGGCGTGCGACTTGTTGAAGCCGTAGCCGGCGAACTTGTCGATCAAGTCGAACAGCTCGTTCGCCTGCTTGGGCTCGATGCCGGAAACCTCCTTGCACCCGTCGACGAAGCGCTGACGCTGCGCGTCCATCTCGGCCTGGACTTTCTTGCCCATCGCGCGGCGCAGCAGGTCGGCGTCGCCGAGCGAATAGCCGGCGAGGATCTGCGCCGCCTGCATGACCTGTTCCTGATAGACGAAGATTCCGTAGGTCTCGGCCAGGATGCCTTCGAGCTTGGGATGCGGATACTCGATCGGCACCTCTCCGCCCTTGCGCTTGCCGAACAGCGGGATGTTGTCCATCGGGCCCGGCCGGTAGAGCGAGACGAGCGCGATGATGTCCTCGAACTTGGTCGGCTTCACCGCCGTCAGCGTGCGCCGCATGCCTTCGGATTCGAGCTGGAACACACCGACCGTGTCGCCGCGCTTGAGCAGCTCGTAAACCGCCGGATCGTCCCACGCGAGCGCACCGAGGTCGACCTCGATCCCGCGCTTGGCCAGCAGGTCGACCGCCTTGCGCAGCACCGACAGCGTCTTGAGCCCGAGGAAGTCGAACTTGACCAGACCGGAGCTCTCGACGTGCTTCATGTCGAACTGCGTCACCGGCATGTCCGAACGCGGATCGCGGTAGAGCGGCACGAGCTGCGCCAGCGGCCGGTCGCCGATCACCACCCCCGCCGCGTGGGTCGAGCTGTTGCGCGGGAAGCCCTCGAGCTGCATTGCGAGATCGACGAGGCGCTTGACCTCGTTGTCGTTGTCGTACTCGCGCTTGAAGTCGGCCGCCCCGTTCAGCGCGCGCGGCAGAGTCCACGGATCGGTCGGATGGTTGGGCACCATCTTGCACAACCGGTCGACGTGCCCGTAGCTCATCTGCAGGATGCGCCCGCAGTCGCGCAGCACGGCGCGGGCCTTGAGCTTACCGAACGTGATGATCTGCGCGACGTGATCGTGTCCGTACTTACGTTGGACGTAGCGGATCACTTCGCCGCGACGGGTTTCGCAGAAGTCGATGTCGAAGTCCGGCATCGAGACGCGCTCGGGGTTGAGGAAGCGTTCGAAGAGCAGGCCGAGGCGGATCGGATCGAGGTCGGTGATCGTGAGCGCCCAGGCGACCAACGAGCCCGCGCCCGAGCCGCGGCCCGGCCCCACGGGAATGCCATTGTCCTTGGCCCACTTGATGAAGTCGGCAACGATCAGGAAGTAGCCGGGAAACCCCATCCCGACGATGATCTCGACCTCGAATTCGAGGCGCTTCTTGTATTCGAGAACCTCGTCCCAGATGCCGCCCGTCCGAAGCCTCTCGAACGCCTGCGCACTCGCTTCGAGCGCCCCGACCGACGGCGCGCACAGGGCGTCGACGAGCTCCGCATGGACGGATTCCGGATAGTAGGGTTCCAGCCGCGCGACGAGCCCCTTGCGCGCGTCGTCCGCGAGCATCTTCGCCTCGCCCTCGAGATCGCCGGCAAGGCTCGGCAGGATCGGGGCGCGGCTTGGCGGAGCGAAGGCGCAGCGCTGCGCGATCACCAGCGTGTTCGCGGTCGCTTCAGGCAAGTCCTCGAACGCCTCGGCCATGGCATCCGCCGGCTTGACCCAGGCTTCGCGGTTAGAACGAGCGCGCTCCTCCGCCTCGATATGCGTGGAACCGGCGATGCACAGCATGGCGTCGTGCGCGGCGTACATATGCGGTTCGGCGAAGTTCGCCGGGTTCGTCGCCACCAGCGGCAGGTCGCGCTG
>JAPSJS010000108.1 GCA_031178065.1 Altererythrobacter sp. | reverse complement strand
AGAAATTCGCTGTCGGTAATGTATCGCACGCCGCCCGTCTGCCGTGTCGGGTCGAGCTCGCGGGCGAGGCGATTGGTCTCGGCATATCCTGAGGTTTGAATCCTTATGCGCCTGCCGCGCGGAGTCGCCAAGCTCAGCGCGTAAGCGCGATGCCCAGCCTGCTATGCGTGTCGCGGCGGCGATAGTCGTCGAGCGCCTCGCCGAAACCGGCGAACCCCTGGCCGAACAGATAGATGCCGAACCCGCCGCCGAGATCCGCGAGCGGATAGGAGGCGAACAGCTCGGCCGCGCCGCGCCCGCTGTCGGGATTGCCGCGCACGTTGAGGCTGAGCTTCAAGCTATCGGGCTTGATCAGGGTCAACCCGAGCGAGCCGTTGCCCCAATAGCGATCGAGATCGGGGGCGACGCCCTGCTTGCCGACATAGAGCCAGGCCTGCGGCGTCACCTCGGCGCGCCAGCCGTCGCCCAGATCGAAGGCCTTGGTGAAGCGCGCGAAGATGCGGTTCGAATCGATCGAGGTTCCGTCCCCTTCGCCGTTCGAATCATGGCGCCAGCCGATGCCGAACACCGCGGTATCGTCGAGGGGCTTTTCGTAGAGGATCTCGGGCGAATAGGTGGTGTGCGCGAACGGGCCTGAAGGCAGGTCGAGCCGCCAGAACATCGTCTGGGTATAGGCGAATTTGAAGCCGCTGAGCGCGCTCTCGTCGGCGAACGGCTGGAAGGCGAAGCTGAACTGGAGCTTCGATCCCGAATCGCCCGGGCCGAACACGCCATAAACTGGCTCGTGCGGCGCGAAGCGGGTGAGGAAGCCCGACGAGGTGCCGGCAGAGCGCCGCACCTCGGTCTCGCCATCCGTGACGGCGCTCGCCGATGCCGCGCGCGCATCGGCGGGATAGGCGCTGCCGACCCCCGGCGGGAGCGCGTCCGGTGCCGGTGACGCGGGCCGCGCGGCATAGGCGACGGGCACATAGCGCGCCTTGACGAAGCCGCCTGGCGCGATGGTCGCGGCAGGCGCGGGCAGTCGCTCGAGCGTCATTCGCGTGCCGTCAGCAGCGGTCACCTCGATCTGGCGCGGCCCCTCGGCGGGCACGGGCGCCGCGCCTTCGTTGAGCAGGATCACCTCGACTCCGCGCAACGCCTCGCGCTCCGACAGCGGCTGAGTGGGCACGGCACGCACCTGCGCAAGCGCTGGGGCGGCGATCATGGCGAGCGGAAGGAGGAACAGCGGACGCATCGGCGCCCCGGATGCCAGCAAGCGATGACGATTGCGAGTCGATTGGGGGCGGTTGCGGCCGCTGGCGGAGACGGAGGGATTCGAACCCTCGGTACGGTTCCCCGTACGACGCTTTAGCAAAGCGTTGGTTTCAGCCACTCACCCACGTCTCCGGTGCCCAGCGGCGGAGCGGGGGCTATAGCGAGCCGCATGCGAGCGATCAATGGGGGCATTTCGCGGCATTTCGGCGCAATTGCGACTCGGGTGGACGCGAAATCGACTCGGGTCATCGCCGGTTCATTGCGGCCGCGCCACCAGCGGACCTAGGTGACAGGATGCGGGAGGGTTTTACCATGCGGCGTGCATTG
>JAPSJS010000107.1 GCA_031178065.1 Altererythrobacter sp. | reverse complement strand
TATGCCGCCTCGGGATTCGATCTGTAGCGGTCCTTGATCGGTGCCTGTAAGGCACGCAGCGCGGCGGCATCCATCGTCATCATTCTCCTCCGATGTCACGAACACCGTCTCACAGTGCCGCCAGCAACGAAACTCTGCAATGGGTCGATGTCGCAGATTCAGAGAAAGCCGAACTTCTGCAGCCAAGTGCATCACGCCAACTCAGCTTACATTCCCCGGGGCTGATGCACCGGAAGCGTTACGATGAAGCAGGCGCCGCCGCCCGGAGGCGATCGGTAGCGTACCGTGCCGCCGTGGCGCTCGGCAATCTGGCGCACCAGCGCAAGCCCCAGGCCCCAGCCGCCCGCGGCCTCGCTGCGCCCCGAGGGCCGGTAGAACGGCTCGAACACGCGAGTGCTCTCGCTATCCGCTATGCCCCGTCCGTGATCGCGAACGCTCAGTTCAACCATGCCGTCCGCCAGCGCGACTGTGGCTATGACAGGCGGGCCGCCGTGACGCAGCGCGTTCTGCATGAGGTTGCGCACGAGCCTGCCGAGCAGGCGCGCGTCACCCGTGACCGTCGCGGGCGTGCCGGAAACCTCCACCCCGTTTCGAGCCCCTTCTTCCGACACCAGGGCGAGCACGTCGACAGTCTCTTGCGCTTCGAGCTTTTCGACATGGTCGAGCCTGCTCGCGAGCAGGATTTCCTCGACCAGCAGGTCAAGTTCGGCGAGGTTGCGGACAATCTCTTCCTTACGGTGCTCGTCCGGCGCCTGTTCATAGAGGTCGATCACCATGCGCAGGCGCGCAAGCGGCGAGCGCAACTCGTGGCTGGCGTTGGCGAGCAGGGCCCGGTGTGAATTGATAAGCCGCTCGACGTGATCGGCAGCCTTGTTGAAGCTTTTCGCCACCGCTGCGACCTCGTCGCGCCCCTCCGCCGGTACGCGGGCCACGAAATCACCCCTGCCCCAGGCATCCACGCCCGCGCGCAGCCGCTCAAGCCTTCGGGTCAGGTGACGCACCACCGGATAGGCGGCGAGCCCGATGACTCCGGCGATCAATGCCAGATAGGCGAGCGGATTTCGGCCAACCGGGCGGAAAGGCCGCTCCATGCGTGCGGCGACTGCGCGTCCGTCGGGCAGCTCGGTCACCATGGTATGAAACTTGCCCCTGTCATGGCGCCACGGCCCCTCGCCGATATCGCGTGGAAGCGGCCGGCCGGCGCTCGCGATGAGCCTGCCGCGCCGATCGTAGACCGCTATGTCGGCCTCGAAGACCCGTGAAAACCGCTCCAGCGTCGCCTCGACCGAGTGCCGGTCCATGTCGGGCGGGATCAGCGCGGTGATGAACCGCGCACGCTGACTCTGCCAACTGGAGTCCTCTTCGCCTTTCCCCAGCCACACGAAGGCCGCGCTGGCGACGGCGACCGCTGCAAGGCTTGCAAGCAGCGTCAGGTAGATTTTCAGGAACAGCCGGCTGCGCATGGCTCTAGGTCTCTGTTTTGATGCATGTCGTTGTCCTAGCGCATCGGCCCGAAAATCGTACCCGATTTTCGGAAAGCTCTATGCACAGATTCAAAGAGTTACAGCGACCTTTGCGCGTCTGAAAAGACGCGCGGC
>JAPSJS010000087.1 GCA_031178065.1 Altererythrobacter sp. | reverse complement strand
CGCTGGTCTCCGACCCGTCGCTGATCCGCGCCACACTGGCGTGGGAGCCGAAATATGCCGATCTCGAACAGATCGTATTCCACGCGCTGCAGTGGGAGCGTATGCTCGACGAAGTACACCGCGAAACTCGCGATGCCGCGCCTCTGCGCGTCATGCCCGCGGCCTGAGCGCGCTTGACTTTGCCGCCTGCCGCCCTTAGGCGCGCGGCTTGATTTTCCGGCATCGGGGGACGATCTCCGGTGCCGATTTCATTTCCCGGGAAAGACCAATGAAGATCCGCAACAGCCTCAAGTCGCTCAAGGACCGCCACCGCGATTGCCGCGTCATTCGCCGCCGCGGGCGCACCTACGTGATCAACAAGACCAACCGCCGCTTCAAGGCTCGCCAGGGCTGATGTCGGCCGCGCCGCGATTCGTTCGCGGCCGCGACGGAGCGAGGAGCCTCCGCGAAAGCGGGGGCTTTTTGCATGTCCGATAGGCAGGCGATTCGGGTCGACGCCGTCGTGTTCGACGTCGGACGCGTGCTGATCGAGTGGGATCTGCGCGCGCTGTTCGCAAAGCTGATCGAGGATGCGGAAGAGCTCGACTGGTTCCTCGCCAACGTCGTAACCCAGGAATGGCACTTCCAGCACGACGGCGGGCGTCCGCTGGCGGAAATGGTGCCCGAGCGGAAGGCCGAGTTCCCCGAGCACGCCGCACTGCTCGATGCCTATGCCACGCGCTTCCTCGAAACGATTCCCGGCCGGGTTCCCGGCACCGACGCTCTGGTCGAGCGGCTGGCCGCGCGCGGCGTGCCGCTGTTCGCGATCACCAATTTCGGCGCTGAGTTCTGGGCGCAGTTTCGCCCGACCGAGTCCCTGCTCGACCGGTTCGCCGACATCGTCGTCTCGGGCGACGAGCGGATCGCCAAGCCTGATCCTGCGATTTTCGCGCTCGCGGCCGAGCGGTTCGGCCATGCCCCGGAACGCATGCTGTTCATCGACGACAATCGCGCGAACGTGGATGCGGCCGAGGTGCTCGGCTGGCAGGTCCACCACTTCACCGATGCCGGAAAGCTCGAGCGCGACCTTGCGGCGCGGGGCCTGATCTGAAAAAGGGCCCCCGGCGCGTGCCGGGGGCCCTGCAGTTACCACCCTGTGATGGAGAGGACGGGGTGGAGAATCAGTCGTTGCACCGGGCGAGCGCTTCGGCGTCGAGCGCTTCGCCCTTGGCGGTGAAGCCGGTCACTTCGCCGAGTTCGCGCGCGACGCGCTGGCATACGACGAGCGCGCGCGAGTTGCTCTTGGCCGCGGCGCAGTTGGTGCCTTCGCACTGCCAGGCGACGCCGCTGATGATGTTGGTCTGCTTGGCTGCGGGGGCCGCGAGCTCTGCAGTGTAGAAGGCGGCGCCATTAGCCTGAGCGGGCACCGGGGTGACGGCGGCGCCGAGGGCCAGCGCGCTGCAGACGACCGCCAGGGAGGCGGTGCCGATGTTGCGGAAAAGGGGAGAGGAGAGATTCATCGATCTTGTCCTTTGCGCGAGGGGCTTTCAAACCGATTGAGTTTCGATTAGCAACTAGTTGCGATTCGCTACCTAACGAATCGCAAATTAGGTTGCAAGAGAAAACTTAGTTTCAATTTTGTGACGGCGCCCCTTCGGGTTACACAAGGCGCCGGGAGAATGATGCGATGGGCGACCTCAGAGAACCGCTACGCGAACTGACCTCTTGCGGCTTGCCCGAGGCGCTGGAAGTAATGGGCGAGCGCTGGAGCTTCATGATCCTGCGTGCCAGCTTCAACGGCCTGCATCATTTCGAGGAGTTCCTTAGCGAACTCGGCATCGCACGCAACATCCTCTCCAACCGCCTCGCCAAGCTGGTCGAGCATGGCATTCTCGACCGCCAGCCCTGCCCCGACGACCGCAGGCGGATCGAATACCGCCTGACCGAGAAGGGCTACGATCTCCTCCCCGCAATGGTCGCCCTGCGCCAGTGGGGGCAGAAGTACGGCTCCGAAGTGGTCGAGGACCCGATCCTGGTCGACGCTTTCGACCGGCTCCCGATCGGCCCGACCTCGATACTCTCCCACGACGGGCGCATCCTCGGACCGCAGGACCTCCGCCTGGTCAAACCCGACCGGGTAGGCCAGCGCGAAGACGGCACCCGCGCGAAGCCGGGCGAGACGCTGGGCCGCGGGGATGTGGCTTACGATGGCCGGGCACAGGCCGCGGAGTAGACCTTGTGCCTTCACCCTATATGGGCGATGTCGCTAAGTTCAGTTCGCAAGTTGACGTGATCTACTTCGGCGCTCGCTAGAATTCCGCGATGGCAAGACGGGACGCGAGCGCTTTCGAAGCGGGGGAGTGGGACCGCCAACACCATCACCATTGATGCCCATCGGGTATGATTGCCTTTTTCGTCCATTTGTTCGCATCGCTGGGATGATCCTGGTACAGCGTCCCCATGACGTCTGAACGAACGGTACTCAGGCTGAAAAAGGATACTCGTCCGACGGAGATACCGATCAATCGTCCGCCGTTGGTTTCTCGACGCCCCCATCCTCAAAGTCGTTGACGACCGTCGGACGAGCTCGGATTGCGGCCTTAATGTCCTCAACACCCCCGCCGTCGCCAAGGCGCACACGAGCAACACCACGTCCGTAGGCAGCATCCACGATCATGAAATGGCTTTCGAAATCCTTCCTTCCCAGGGCTTCGTTGAAATCCGCTAGCGCGGCCTCATTGTGCCCGAGCGCGAGGTTAACCCGTCCTCGATTCACAAGAGCATATCCCGGGCGCCCGTTTGCCACAGCAGCGTCGCAATACGGCATGGCGTCCTCGATATCAAAACCATAGCGTCCGCGCGCGAAACAGGACATGTTCGCCAAGCTTTTGTCCTCGGGATTATTCTCGACGTTGGCATCCGCAATGGCGAGCATTTCTTCAGGATGACCAGCCGCAGCTGCAACTTCGGCTTTTCGTGCGATCGCGCCTGTCGCGCGCTCAGGGAACTTAGCGATCACCGCCTCATAAGCCGCGTTCAGTCGCTCAGTTGCCCGCGGTTCCTTAACTGCCGCCTTCAATGCGCGCCATGGCAAGGCACAAGCCGCCTTATTTCGCTTGATCGATGCAACCAGCTCACTGACCGTAGTTCGGTCGCCATGCGGAAATGTGCAGCGTGGAGTGCTCGCGAAAGCGTTCGAACCTGCGAGCATCGATACGATGCAAGCGCTCGCTATCAGCACAATTCTAATCACCACCCCCCCTTCATAAACGTGTCCGCAAAGGATGCTTATTGCCCCTAGCCTACAATCCTAAGGAAAAAGCGGGAAGCGTGGAAAGTGAAGCTCAAGCATCCGTGTCACAATTGCGCGGCTAGACGTCGCCATCGGGTCGTGGCGGCTTAGGCTAATATCCTAGCTCGCATTCTCTGAATCACTCATCGCTAAGCCCGCGGAGGCTGACGCCGATAGCTGAGTGCTTCGGCCACATGAATGCGGCCGATCTGCTCGGCGCCTGATAGGTCCGCGATCGTCCGCGCGACGCGCAGCATGCGGGTGTAGCCGCGCGCCGATAGCCGCATGGCTTCGGCGGCCTGCATCAGCAGCTTGCGTCCGGCCTCGTCGGGCGTGGCGAAGCGTTCGAGGGGTTCGCCGTCGAGCTCGGCGTTGGTGCGGGCGCCGGTCTCTTTGGACCGCGCGGTCTGGATGGCACGGGCGCGGGCGACGCGGGCGGCGACTTCGCCCGAGCCTTCGGACGGCGGCGGGAGCGCGAGGTCGGCGGCGCTGACGGGATCGACTTCGACGTGGAGATCAATCCGGTCGAGCATCGGGCCGGAGACTTTCGACTGGTAGTCCGCAGCGCAGCGCGGCGCGCGGCTGCAGGCGAGCGCCGGATCGCCAAGGTGGCCGCAGCGGCACGGGTTCATCGCCGCGACCAGCTGCACGCGTGCGGGGAACGTCACGTGCGCATTGGCGCGGGCGACGTCGACTTTGCCGGTTTCGACCGGCTGACGCAGCGAATCGAGCACCGCGCGCTGGAACTCGGGCAGTTCGTCGAGGAACAGCACGCCCAGATGCGCGAGGCTGACCTCGCCCGGTTTGACCTTCAGCCCGCCGCCGGTGAGCGCGGCCATACTGGCCGAATGATGCGGCGCGCGGAAGGGCCGCGTCCGGCTGATCCGTCCGCCATCCAGTGTGCCGGCGACCGACTGCACCATCGACACCTCGAGCGCCTCGGCCGAAGTCAGCTCCGGCAGCACGCCGGGAAGGCACGAAGCGAGCAGGCTCTTGCCCGCACCCGGCGGCCCGATCATCAGCAGATTGTGCCCGCCCGCGGCGGCGATCTCGAGCGCGCGCTTGGCGGTTTCCTGCCCCTTCACCTGCTTCAGATCGGGCCCATGCGGCGCCTGCTCGACCTCGCCTTGGGGTGGGTTAGATAGCCGCTGTGTGCCTTTCAGGTGATTGAGCAGACTGATGAGATCGGGCGCGGCAACCACCGGCACGTTGCTCGCCCAGCGCGCTTCCGAACCTTGCGCCGCCGGGCAGATCAGCCCCGTCTCCTCCTCGCTCGCATGAAGCGCCGCGAGCAGCACGCCGGGCGAAGGGACCACGCGGCCGTCGAGCGCCAGCTCGCCCACGGCGATGAAGTCGGTCAGATGTTCGGCATCGACCACGCCCATGACCGCCAGCAGCGCGAGCGCGATGGGAAGGTCGTAGTGCGATCCCTCCTTGGGCAAGTCGGCGGGCGAGAGGTTGATCGTGATCCGCTTGGGCGGCAGCGCCAGCCCCATCGCGGAGAGCGCCGCGCGCACGCGCTCCTTGCTCTCCCCCACCGCCTTGTCCGCGAGGCCGACGATGTTGAACTTCGGCAGGCCCGGCGCGATCGAGCACTGCACCTCCACCGCGCGCGCCTCCAGCCCGAGATAGGCCACCGTCCTGACCAGTGCGACCACGCAAATCCCCCTGTTCCCCCGGAGGCGTTGTGGCGCGAACGGACCCAGCTGTCGAGACGGCGGGGAGGGAATGATCGGAGATGGAGCGAACAAGGTGAATCGCGCGGCAAGCATATAGCTTCCGATTTGCGCAACGTCGCCCGCCGCATACCTGCAGAATGCGAAAGGCGCTTCTTGCCCTTGCGTGCTTCCTCGCCGCGCTAGCCGTGCCGGCGCACGCGCGTGAGCCCGCCGCCGCAGTCGCGGCCGAGACCGGTTCGACGCGGTTCGTCCCGGCGCGGGCCCTGGCCGAGCGGCAGGCGATCGCCCGCTATGGCCCGTTCCGCGTCCTCGACAGCGGCCGCGCGGCGCTGGTGGGCGTGACCGATTCGGCGACGCCCGCGCAGTTCGCCGCCATGCTGCGCGATTATCCCGCGCTGGCCGCGCTCGAGATGGTCGAGTGCCCGGGAACCGAGGACGACCGCGCCAATCTGGAGCTCGGGCGCCTGATTCGTGCCGCCGGCCTGGCGACGCGCGTTCCGCGCGGCGGCTCGGTCCGCTCGGGCGCGGTCGAGCTGTTCCTCGCCGGCACCGCGCGCCATATAGAGGAGGGGGCCGAGTTCGCGGTCCACTCTTGGATCGACGAGGATGGGCGCGAGGCCGCCGATTTCGCGCCGGGCGCCGCCATTCATCAGCCCTATCTTGCCTATTACAGCGAAATGGACATGGACGAGGCGCAGGCGCGGGCGTTCTATGCAATGACCAATTCGGCGCCCTTCGCCGCGGCCAAATGGCTCGACGCGGCGGAGATGCGCCGGTGGGTCGGTACGGGTGTCTCGCGGCCCCATCCGCGCATCGCCTATCTTGACTTGCCGCCCATGCTGCCCTAACCGCGCGGCCATACAGGCGGTCGCCTCCCTTCGGTTCAAGCGGAGGGGCGGCCCTTTTTATTTCACCTAGAGGTTATCATGAAGCGCACTTTTCAGCCGAGCAATCTGGTCCGCGCCCGCCGTCATGGCTTTTTCGCGCGCAAGGCGAGCCCGGGCGGCCGCAAGGTGCTGCGCGCCCGCCGCCGTCGCGGCCGCAAGACGCTCTGCGCCTGATTTTCTTTCCGCGCGTCCAGCCGGACGCGCGTTTTCCTCGCGCCTTGTGGCGCAGCGGGCGGCCGGTCGGCCTTGCGGGCTCCCATGGGGAGCCCGTTTCGTGCGTGCTTACCATTGCCTGCATTTGATCCTACCTTTTCCGCGATGACCATCGGGACGATCCGCAAGCGGGCCGATTTCCTTGCGGCGAATCGGGGGCTGCGTGTGGCGCGGCCGGGGTTCGTGCTGCTCGCGCATCCGAACGGCGGGCGGGGCAAGCGGTTCGGGGTCACGGTGACAAAGAAGATCGGCAACGCGGTGGTGCGCAACCGGATGAAGCGCCGGTTCCGCGAGCTGCTGCGCGCCGCGCTGCCCGAAGGTGGGCTGCCCGATCACGATCACGTGTTGATCGGCCGCGAAGGCGGGGTCGAGCGCGATTTCGCACGGATGCAGGCCGAGTTGATCGAAGCGCTGCAGCGTGCGGCCGAAGGAAAGGGCGATGCGCCGCGCCGCCGCCGGGGCCGCGCGAAGTGAAGCGGGTCCTGATCCTCATCGCGCGTGCCTGGCAGGTCGGCCCCTCGCGGGTGCTGCCGCCGACCTGCCGCTATGCCCCGAGCTGTTCCGAATACGCGATCGAGGCGCTCGGCAAATACGGGGCAATCAAGGGTGGATGGATGGCGGCTAAGCGTATAATGCGCTGCCACCCATGGGGCGGGCACGGCTATGATCCGGTGCCGTAGTGCCTATATAATACACCGACCACGTCAGAATACGGGATCGAAGCCTTGCAAAACCAGCGCAATCTCCTGCTCGCCGTCCTGCTGAGCGGCCTGCTGATTCTCGGCTGGGATGCCGGGATGAGCTGGCTCTACCCGCAGCCCGAGAGCGCCGCGGTCGAAGGCAAGGTCGATACCCCGACCGAAGTCGTCGAGGCGCAACATACGCGCGAAGGCGGGCTGACCGACCCGATGGCGATCGCGCAGGAGAAGGCCGACCTCGCCACCTCGCTAACCGCACCGGGGCGTGTCGCGATCGACGGGCCCGAGATCGGCGGATCGATCAACCCTGTCGGCGCGCGGGTCGATGACGTCACGCTCAAGAGCCACAGCGAATCGATGGCGGACGATAGCGGCCCGGTGCGCCTGTTCTCGCCGCAGGGCACCCCGGCGCAGCACTTCGCGCAGTTCGGCTGGGTAGGCGAGGGCGTCGCGGCCCCCGACGCCGAGACCGTCTGGCAGGTCGAAGGCGGCCCGCTGTCGCCCGAAAGCCCGGTGACCATGCGGTGGAACAACGGCGAAGGCCAGCTCTTCACGATCCATCTGACGGTCGACGAGCACTACATGATCACGGCCGAGCAGAC
>JAPSJS010000004.1 GCA_031178065.1 Altererythrobacter sp. | reverse complement strand
TGCCCTTGCTGTTGGAAATGTCGTAACTGTAGAGCGCGCTGAAGCTGTCCGCCGGCTGCCACTGCAGGTCGACCCGGCCGGCCCACAGATCCTGCTCGCCGAAATTGTCGCCCGTGGCGGAGTTGCGATAGTATCCGCCGTACTGCTTGGTCACGCCGCTCAGCTTGAGGCTGAAACCGGCGACCTCGGGCAGATCGACCACCACCTTGCCGACGAAATTGTCATAGGTCCCGTAGCTGGTCGATACCTGTCCGCCGAACTCGCCGCTCGGCTTCTGGGTGATGAGGTTCACCGCGCCGCCAATCGTGTTCTTGCCGTAGAGCGTTCCTTGCGGGCCGCGCAGAACCTCGACCCGCTCGAGATCGACGATGTCGAATGCGGCGCCAGTCGACTTCCCGATCGGTACGCCGTCGATGTAGAGGCCCACCGGCTGGTCGCGCGCGAGACTGGTGTCTGCCGAGGGGGAGAGGCCGCGAATGGTGATCAGCGGGCCGTAGGTATTGCCGATCGTCTCGTTGATCTGGATGTTCGGCACGACGGTCGCGATGTCGCTGACCGTGCGGACCTGTGCGCGGTCGAGCGCGGCCTGATTGACCGCGCTGACCGAGATCGGAACGTCGACCAGCCGTTCCTCGCGGCGCTGCGCGGTGACCACGATCTCGTTGCTGCCGGCGGCTGCAGGCGCGCTCGTGGTTTCCGCTTCCTCCGGCGCGGCTGCCGTGTCCTGGGCCGCCGCGAGCGCGGGTGAGCATGCGAGTGCCGATGCCGCGAGCATCAGCGCCGTCTTCGTGCGTTTCATGAAAACCTCTCCCTTATCGTGCACGCATTGGCGCGCAGCTTTTGTCGATGACGATAGTCGGCCACACACGATGATTAAGCCGGACAGCGTGGCCACACTGTCCTTGAAGGTGGCGAATGCCGGGACCGGCGCGAGTGGAAGGAGGCTAGCCATCGCGCAGCGCCTCCTTCGTCACTTTGCCCGAGGCGTTGTGCGGCAGGCCCTCGACGAAGGCGAAGGCGCGCGGGACCTTGTAGTTCGCCATGCGCCCGCGCGCCCATTCGGCCAACTCGCTCTCCGGCAGTGTCTGCCCCGGGCGAAGCACGACGAAGGCCTTGCCGACCTCGCCCATGCGCTCGTCGGGCGCGCCGATCACCGCTGCCTGCGCGATCGCCGGATGTTCGGCGAGCAGGTGCTCCACTTCCGCCGGGTAGACGTTGAACCCGCCCGAGATGAACATGTCCTTCTTGCGGTCGGTGATCCGCAGATACCCTTCGGTGCCGAGCCAGCCGATGTCGCCGGTGGAGAGCCATCCGTCGGGATCGATCGCCTCGGCGGTCGCCTGCGGATCGTCGAGATAGCCGAGCATGACGCCGTAGCCGCGCACCTGGACTTCGCCCGCCTCGCCCTGTGCGACGGGCTTCCCCTCGTCGTCGACGATTCGCAGTTCGAGCCCCGGCAGCGCGCGGCCGCAGCTTTCCGCGACCAGCGCCGCATCGTCGCCGCGGCGGCAGGAGGTGATCGTCGCACATTCGGTCATGCCGTAAGCGGTGACGGTGTCGACCAGACCGAGCTCGCTGCGCATGCGGCGAACCAGTTCGGGCGGGACGCTGGCCGCGCCGGTCGCCGCGCCGCGCAGTGAGGAGGTGTCGAAGTCCCTCTCCGCCTTCGCCGCCAGCAGCGACTGGTAGATCGTCGGCGGGCCGGGCAGGAACGAGATGCGCTCGCGCTCGATCAGTTCGATCACGCGCGGAATGTCGAAGGTCGCCAGCGGATAGATCGGCGCGCCGGCGATCAGCGCCGCGACCCAGCCGGCCTTGAAACCGAAGCTGTGGAAGAACGGATTGATGATGAGGTAATGGTCGTCGCTCGTCAGCCCCATCTGGCGGCCCCAGTCCGCGAACATCGGTACGATCCGGTCGTGGGTCGAGACGACGCCCTTGGGCGCCCCGGTCGTGCCGCTGGTGAACATGATGTCGGAGACATGTGCCGCGGTCAGCCGGCTCAGCGCCGCGTCGATCTGCGGATCGTCCGCGCCGTTCCCTCCGGCGACGAACGCCCGCCAGTCGGAATCGAGCAGCACCGTCCGCTCCAGCGCGGGAAGGTCCTCGCCCGCCAGCAGCGCCGGATAGTCGGTGCCGAGGAAGTCGCCGCAGGTGATGAGCACTTTGGCCGAGGTGCGCCGCAGCATCTCCCCCGCCTCACGCCCCTTGAGGCGGGTGTTGAGCGGTACAATTGCAGCGCCGGTCGTCATCGCCCCGACCGCGGCGACGATCCAGTCGCGGCCGTTGGGCGCCCAGATCGCGACCCGGTCCCCCTCGCCCACGCCGCTCGCGAGCATGGCCGACGCAGCGGCGCGGCATTCCCGCTCGAGGTCGGCGAAGGACCAGCGCACCTCCCCTTCGACGAGCGCGGTGCGCGAGCCCCAGGTCCGCGCGGCCGCGGCAACGAGATGCGGAACGGTCGGAGGCAGCGGATCGATCATCCGGCGCCCCCTTCTTCCGGATAATAGCGGCTGATCGTGTCGATCGTGCAGGCGGGCCGGTCGCCGCCTTCGATCTCCACCGTCACGCGCACGGTCGACTGGACCGCGCCCTTGATCTCCTCGACCTTCAGGATCTCGCCGCTGGCCCGGATGCGGCTGCCGACCCGCACCGAGGCCAGATAGCGCAGCCGGTCGGCCCCGACGTTCACCGCATGGGTGAAGCCGCGCACCTCGATCAGCTCGGGCAGGAAGTGGTTGACCAGCGACACCGTGAGATAGCCGTGCGCGATCGTCCCGCCGAAGGGGCCCGCCTTCGCGCGCTCGACGTCGACGTGGATCCACTGGTGATCGCCGGTCACCTCGGCGAAGGCGTCGACCCGGTCCTGCTCGATTGCAAGCCACGCGGTGGGGCCCAGCCGGGTGCCCTCGCTGCCGAGCAGGTCGGCAGGGCGGGCGAAGATCCGCGGCTCGCTCATGCGCGCTGGCTCGACACGGGGACGACCTCGCCGGTCATGTAGCTGGCGAGGTCGGAGGCGAGGAACAGCATGACGTTGGCGACTTCCCACACCTCGGCGGGGCGCCCGAAAGCCTCGCGCGCGGACAGTTCGGCGAGCAATTCGTCGCTGGTCACTTTGGCGAGGAAGGCGTGCATCGCAATCGAGGGCGCGACGGCATTGATCCGCACGCCGTGCTCGGCCGCCTCGAGCGCGGAGCAGCGGGTGAAGGCCATGACCCCCGCCTTTGCGGCTGCGTAATGCGCCTGCCCCTTCTGCGCCCGCCAGCCGAGAACCGAGGCATTGTTGACGACCGCTCCGGCCTTGCGCGCGTACATTCCGGGGAGGAACGTGCGCGTCATGCGGAAGACCGAATTGAGCGTGACGTCGAGCACGCGGTGCCACTCGTCGTCGGTCAAGTCGACGACGGCGGTCTCCCCGCCGAGGCCCGCGTTGTTGATCAGCACGTCGACCGCGCCCAGCTCTGCCTCGGCCGCATCGCGCAGCGCGTCGACTTGCGCCTGATCGGTTACGTCGCAGACGAACGCCGCGGGCCGCTCGCTTCCCGTCTCGTCGGCGATCCGCCCCGCCGCTTCGCCGAGGCGCCGCTCGTGCCAGTCGCTGATCATGACCCGCGCGCCTTCCTCGACCGCGCGCTTCGCCACCGCATAGCCGATGCCCGTGCCAGCGGCGGCCGTGACGAGCACGGTCTTGCCGGCAAGGAGGTTGCGCCCGGGCGGGTAGGTCGGCGTCAGGCTCATGCGTTTCCTCTCGGCTCGCGCGGCAGGCCGAGCCCGCGCTCGGCGATCAGGTTGCGCTGGATCTGGTTGGTGCCGCCGTAGATCGTGTCGGCGCGCGAATAGAGATAGAGATTGGTGAGCAGCGGCCAGCCCTCGGCATCAGCCGGCGCGATCTCGCCCTCTTGCCCGAGCACGTCCATCGCCAGCTCGCCCAGCGCCCGGCGCCAGCTCGCCCATTGGATCTTGTACGTCAGCGCCGCGCCTGCCAGTGCGCCGCCCTTCCCGTCCGCCAGCATGCGAAGCGCGCCGTAGCGCATCAGCCGCAGGCCGATCTCCGCCTCCGCGAGCCGCTGGCGGAACACCGGGTCGGCCGTCTTGCCGTTGCGCCTGGCCGCGGCGATCACCGCGTCCAGCTCATTGCGAAACTGCATCTGCTGGCCGAGGGTCGAGATGCCCCGTTCGAACGAGAGCAGCGTGGTGGAGACCGTCCACCCCTCTCCCTCGGCGCCGACCATGTTCTCCACCGGGCAGCGTGCGCCGTCGAAGAACACCTCGTTGAACTCGGCCTCACCGTTGATCTGGCGGATCGGGCGGATCTCGATGCCCGGCTGATCGAGGTCGACGAGCAGGAAGCTCAGTCCCTCGCGCCCGCTGGTCCCGTCTTCGGTCCTTGCGAGCACGAAGATCATGTCGGCGAACTGGGCGAGGCTGGTCCAGATCTTCTGCCCCTCGATGACCCATTCGCCGTCGTCGCGCCGCGCGCGGGTGCGGATGGCCGCGAGGTCGGAGCCGGCGCCGGGTTCGGAATAGCCCTGGCACCAGATCGCGGTGCCTTCGGCGATCGCCGGCAGGAACCGCGCCTTCTGCTCGGAACTGCCGAGCGCGAGCAGCGTCGGCCCGAGCAGCTCGACGCCCATGTGGTTGAGCCGGTTCGGCGCCCCGGCACGGGCATATTCCTCCGCGAAGATGACCTGCTCGTTGAGCGTCGCATCGCGGCCGCCCCAGGCGATCGGCCAGCCGATGCATGAATAGCGATGCTCGGCCAGCCGCCGCTCCCACGCCTTCCGGCGCTCGGGCTTGTCGACCAGGTTCGCGATCCCGCGGATGTCGGCGAACTCGCCGCTCATCTGATCTTCGAACCAGCTCGCGCATTCGCGGCGGAATGCCTCTTCCATGTCGGAGAACCCCAGCTTCATGCCGCTTCGTCCAGCATGATCCGCGCGACGCGCTCGCGGTGATGCGGCCCATCGCCGAGCATGTTCGCGATGGCCCGCGCGCGCTTGAAGAACAGATGCGCGTCGTGCTCCCAGGTGAAGCCGATGCCGCCGTGGAGCTGGATCATGTCGCCCGCGACGCGCAGATAAGTATCCGCGCAGAAGCTCTTGGCGGCATGGAGCGCAAGCGCACCGGTCTCGTGCCCTTCGTCGAGCGCGCAGGCAGCCCACCATACGGCGGAGCGCGCCTGCTCGATCTCGACCGCGCGGTCTGCCAGACGGTGCTTGTAGGCCTGGAACGAACCCACCGCGCGGCCGAACTGTTCGCGCTCCTTGGCGAACGCGATGGTCCGGTCGAGCGCCTCCTGCGCACCGCCGAGCGCTTCGGCGGCGAGGCAGAGCACGCCGGCCGCGCGGGCCGCCTCGCAGGGCTCCGTTCCGCCGGGGAGCGGATCGCCGGCGGATGCGTGAACCCGCGCGAGCGGGCGGGTCTCATCAAGCGACTTCATCGGCTCGACCGTGGCCGCGCCCGCATCGATCAGATCCGCGCCGTCTTCGCCGAGCAGGAGGAGCAGATCGCACTGCGACCCGTGCGGCACGAGCATGCCCTCGCCCCCTCGCTCGCCCGCCGCGACGACCCGGTCCCCCGCCATCATCGCGGGAAGGTGCATGGCGATCGCCGCCCGATCTTCGCTTGCGAGCAGGGCAGCGGTCGCCATCGCATGCCCCAGCAGCGGGATCGCGGCCAAGGTGCGGCCGGCTTCCTCGGCGACCACCGCCAGCTCGACATGGCCGAGCCCGGCGCCGCCGAGGTCCTCGGGCACCATGAGGCCGCCGAAGCCGAGTTCGCGGCAATAGGCGCGCCAGAGATCGCGATCGATGCCGTGCGCCATGGCGGCGCGCGTGCGCTCGCTCGCCGCGTTCTCCGCGAAGAACGCCGACGCCGTCTCGGCGATCATCTGCTGCTGCTCGTCGAGCGCGAAAGCCATCTCAGGTGCCCCAGACCTTGCGGGGCGGCACGCGTTCGGCGAGCAGCCGCTCGACCGCCTCACCGACGTCGTCCGGCGCCCACCGCGCGCCTTTGTCGACGAACGGCCCTTCGCGCCAGCCGTCTTCGAGCATGATCTTGCCGCCCTCGAGCTCGAACACGCAGCCGGTCACCTTGGCGCTATGCGCGCTGCCGAGCCAGACGACCGCGGGCGCGACATTGGCCGGGTCCATCGTGTCGAACGCGTCGCCCTCGGTCGCCATCTTCTCGGCGAAGGCCTGCTCGGTCATGCGCGTCCGCGCGGCGGGCGCCAGCGCATTGGCGGTGATGCCGTAGCGGCCGAGTTCGGCCGCCTGGACGAGGGTGAGCGTGGCGATCCCGCCCTTCGCGGTCGAATAGGCGGCCTGCGCGATCGATCCCTGCAGCCCCGCGCCGCTGGTCGTGTTGATGATCCGCGCGTCGGGGTTCGTGCCGTCCTTGGCCTTGGCCCGCCAGTAGTCGACCGCATGGCGGCTGACGCAGAAATGCCCGCGCAGATGCACGTGCATCGTCGCGTCCCATTCGTCGAGCGTGGCGGAGACGAACATCCGGTCGCGGACGATCCCGGCGTTGTTGACCACCACGTGGAGGTCGCCGAACTCGCGCACCGCGGTCTCGACGATCCGCCCGGCCGCGTCCCAGTCGGTAACGTCGTCGTAATTGGCGATGGCTTTCCCGCCGGCCCCGCGGATTTCCCCGACCACCGCGTCGGCAGCCGACCTGTCGCGCCCCTCTCCGCCCAGCGAGGCCCCGATGTCGTTGACGACAACGTTGGCCCCCTCGGCGGCGAAGGCCAGCGCATAGGCGCGGCCCAGCCCGCGCGCCGCGCCGGTAATGATCACAGTCCTGCCTTCGCAGATCCCCATTCGTCAAAGCCTCTCGATTATCGTGACGTTGGCCTGCCCGCCGCCCTCGCACATGGTCTGCAGGCCGTAGCGGCCGCCGGTGCGCTCCAGCGCGCCGAGCAGCGTGGTCATCAGCCGCGCGCCCGTGCCGCCCAGCGGATGGCCGAGCGCGATCGCGCCGCCCTGGACGTTGACCTTCTCGTGCGGAATGCCGAGCTCCTGCATCCACGCCATCGGGATGCTGGCGAAGGCCTCGTTGCATTCGAACAGGTCGATGTCCGCGACTGTCATCCCTGCCTTCTGCAGCGCATGCTTCGTCGCCGGGATCGGCGCGGTGAGCATCCACACCGGATCGTCCGCGCGAACCGAGATGTGGTGGATGCGCGCGCGCGGCGTGAGGGCGTGGTCCTTCACCGCCTGCTCGGAGGCGATCAGCAGCGCGGCCGCGCCGTCGCAGTTCTGGCTCGCGACCCCCGCGGTGACGCGCCCGCCTTCCTGCACCGGATTGAGCGCGGCGAGCCCTTCCAGCGTCGTGTTCGGGCGGATCGTCTCGTCACGGTCGAGCCCTTCCAGCGGCGCCACCTCGGCATCGAACCAGCCGTTGTCCCACGCCGCCTGTGCGCGCTCGTGGCTGGCGAGCGCGAACCGCTCCATCGCCTCGCGCGAGATGTTCCACTTCCCGGCGATCATCTCGGCAGAGTTGATCTGGTTGAGAATGCCGTCGCCGTAACGCTCGACCCAGCCGCGCGCGGTGTTGAACGGATTGTCGAAGCCGTACGGCTGGCCGGCGAACATCGCGGCGGAGATCGGGATCGCGTTCATCGCCTGGCTGCCACCCGCGACGACGAGATCCTGCGTGCCGCTCATGACGCCCTGGGCGGCGAAATGCACCGCCTGCTGGCTCGAGCCGCACTGGCGGTCGACCGTCGTGCCTGGCACGTGCTGGGGCAGGCCGGCGACGAGCCATGCCGTGCGTCCGATGTCCCCGGCCTGCGGGCCGATCGTGTCGCAGCAGCCCCATACGCAATCGTCGACCGCGTTCGCGTCGATGCCCGTCCGCTCGACCAGCACGCGCAGCGGGTGCGCGGCGAGATCGGCCGGATGCACCTGGGCGAGCGAACCCTTCTTGCGCCCTATCGGGGTACGGACTGCGTCGATGATATAGGCTTCGGCCATCGGCTCCTCAGGCGAACGTGTGCTGCGGGCCGAGGGGGTGCGCGCCGCCGAGCGCGGCGTCCTCGATCCGGTGATAGTGGAAATTGCGGTCGCCCCATGCCCCGGCGAGCGCCCATGCGCGCTTCATCCAGAAATGGAGATCGACCTCGTAGGTATAGCCCATCGCGCCATGCACCTGGATCGCGCTTTCGGCTGCGAGGTAGGCGGCATCGGTCGCGGCATATTTGGCGTGGCTGACGTGCAGCGGCGCGCTGGTCAGCCCGTCGTCCATCGCCTGCGCCGCGCGCCACAGCACCGGGCGCACGAATTCGAGCGCAACGGCGACGTCGGCCAGCTTGTGCTTGATCGCCTGGAACCCGCCGATCGCATGGCCGAACTGCTCGCGCACCTGTGCATAGGCGACCGCCTGGTCGAGCATGGCCTCGGCCAGCCCGACGAGCTGCGCCGCGCTCATCAGCGCGCCGAGATCGAGCAGCAGGGGATCGTCGCCGGCGTCCTCGGGCGCGGCGACGAGGTTGCGCAGCGGGTCGACACTCGCGAGTTCCTCTCCTTCCCCGTCGGCGACCCACGGGTTCACCGCGTGCGGCAGGGCGACGAGCTTCTCGCCCGCCGCGATCACGGCGAGGTCATCGGTTTCGCCGCGCGCGATCAGCCACGGAACCGCGACGAGCGCTGTGTCGACCAGCGGCTCGGCCAGGCAGGCGCGGCCGCACTCGCGAGCGATCAGGGCGCCGCCGAGCAGCGTCATGCCGAGCCCGCCCTCGCTCTCGGGCACGAGCAGTCCGGTCAGGCCCATTTCGACGAGGCCCTGCCAGATGCGCAGGTCGCGGTTGCCGCCGGCGTCGAGCCGCCGCAGCACGTCCGGTCCATGGGTGCCGGCAAGGTATTCCCGCACGGCCTCGGCCAGTTCGACGCTTTCCGGTGGAAGTCTGAAATCCATCAGCCCGCTCCCACGCGCGGCAGGCCGAGCAGGCGCTCGGCGGTGATGTTGCGCTGGATCTCGTTCGAGCCTGCATAGATCGGGCCGGAGAGCGAGAAGATGTAGCCCTCGAGCCACTCGTTCGCGCTGCCGTCGGGCAGGGTCTGCAGTTCGGCGGCGGGTCCGAGCAGGTGCATCGCCGCGCGGTGCATCGCGCGGTCGAGTTCGGACCAGAAGATCTTGTTCAGGCTCGCCTCGGCCCCGATTGAGCCGCCGGCCATGATCCGCGCCGCCACCTGATAGGTGTTGTAGGCATAGGCCTGCGCACCCATCCACAGCCGCACGACCTCCTCGCGCAGCCCCGGCGAGGCGCGGTCCGCCGTCTCGCGCAGCAGGGCCATCAGCCGCGCGGCGGTCGCCTGGAAGCGGCCGGGGGAGCGCAGCATCAGCCCGCGCTCGAAGCCCGCGGTCGCCATCGCCACCTTCCAGCCCTCGCCTTCGCCGGCGATCCGGTTCTCCACGGGCACGCGGACCTCGTCGAAGAACAACTCGGCGAAGCCCGGATCGCCGTGAAGCTGGCGGATCGGGCGGCGGGTGATGCCGGGCGCGTTGAGGTCGAACAGCAGGAACGAGAGGCCCTTGTGCCGCTGACTCCCTTCCTCCGTGCGGAACAGGCCGAAGCCCCAGTCGGCGAAGCTCGCACGGCTCGACCAGGTCTTCTGGCCGTTGATGACGTAGTGATCGCCGTCTCGCCGCGCGGTGGTCTTGATCGCCGCCATATCGCTGCCCGCGCCGGGCTCCGACCAGGCCTGCGCCCAGATCACCTCGCCCTTCGCCATCGGCGGCAGAAAGCGCGCCTTCTGCTCGTCCGAACCGAATTCCATGATCGTCGGGCCGAGCAGGAAGATGCCGTTCTGGTTCGCCCGCAGCGGCGCGCCGGCGGCCCAGTATTCCTCCTCGAAGATGAGCCACTCGATCAGGTCGAGCCCGCGCCCGCCGTATTCGCTCGGCCAGGTCACCATGCCCCAGTTGCCGCTCGCGAGCTCGCGCTCCCACGCAACGTGCTGGTCGAAGCCGTCCTTGCGCTCGAGCGTGACCAGCCGCTCGGCCGGAACATGCGCGGCAAGCCACTCGCGCACCTCCTGCCGGAAGGCCTGCTGCCTGGGGGTGTAGGCAAGGTCCATCAGAACTTCGCCGTCCCGCCGGTTTCGACGAACGCGTCGCGCGACCGCTGGCTGTCTGCGTGCATGTACATTTCGAGGGTGAAGCCCTGTTCCCAGCGATAGCCGCGGTCGACATCGCGCTCCTCGAGGCCGTTGAGTGCCTCCTTGGCTACCGTCAGTGCCTTTCTGCTCTTCGCGGCAATCGTCGCGCAAAACGCGCGCGCGCCGGCTTTAAGCTCCTCACGCGGAACGATTTTCTCGATCGCGCCGAGCCGCCAGGCCTCTTCCGCCGGAATTTTTCCACCGGTGAAGAACGCCGCGCGCACCTTGTGCAGCGGCAACATGCGCGACAGATGGCTCGCCCCGCCCATCGCCCCCCGGTCGATCTCCGGCAGCGAGAAATAGGCGTCCTCTGCGGCGATGATCGTGTCCGAAGCGCCGCAAATTCCGATGCCGCCGCCGATCACGAAGCCGTGCACCGCGCTCACCACCGGGATCTCGGCCGATCGAACGGCCTTGAAAGTCAGATAGTTACCGCGGTTGAGATCGCTGATGCGCTCGGGATGCGCCTGCATCTCCTTGATGTCCACGCCCCCGCAGAAGCCCCGCCCCTCGGCGCGGATCAGGATGCAGTGCACGTCCTGCCGCACGGCCAGGGAACCGATAATGCCCGGCAGCTTGAGCCAGGTCGCGGAATCGAACGCATTGACCGGCGGCACGTCGAACACGATTTCAGCAATGCGATCTTCCACGGACCAGCCAATCGGCATCACGCGGCTCCCTTGATTGCGGCCGAGCGGCCGGTGAGCGCCGCGATCCGCTCGCGCGCTTCGGTTTCGATCCGGGCGAGAAGCTCAGCGCAAGTCGGCAGATCGTCGAGCCGGCCGGCGACTTGGCCCGAAGCCATCAGACCATTGATCGCATCGCCTTCGACCACGGCCTTTTGCAGCAGCACGGGCGCGGCGGCGGCGAGCATGGCCTCGGGTAGAGACTTTCCGCCTTCGCTCCGCATCGCGCGGGCGCTGGCGAGCAGTTCGCCCCAGCTCGCGCCCGTCGCGCGCTTCATCGCGACGGCGGCGGTGAGACCACGGCTCCACTTGCCGAGCGCGCCGCCGCTCTCGATGCGGTCGAGCATCGGATTGCGGATCATCCGCTGCGGAATGCCGTCGATCCGGTCGGTGACGAAGATGTCGCCGGTCCCCGCACGCGCATAGGCGGCCTTGACCGCGTCGGGCACCGGACTGTCCGCGGTCATCATGAAACGCGATCCCATGGCGATCCCGCTCGCTCCCCAGGCCAGCGCCGCTGCCAGGCCGCGCCCGTCGGCGAACCCGCCGGCAGCAGCGACCGGCACGTTCACCGCGTCGAGCACCTGCGGCAGCAGCACCGTGGTCGCGACCGAACCGGTGTGGCCCCCGCCCTCGCCGCCCTGAACGGTGATCGCCCGGCACCCGAGCGCGACCATCTTCTCGGCGTGCTTCACCGCACCGACGGTCGGCATGCAGACAATCCCTGCCTCGTTGAACCGCGCGATCATACCGGCGTCCGGGCCGCGCCCGAAACTCACCGCGCCGACGCGCTCGCTGTTGGCGAGGATCACCTCGACGATCTCGCGCGCGCCGGGCTGGAAGCTGTGGAAGTTGACCCCGAACCGGTGCGGCGTGAGCCTGGCCGTCTCCGCGATCTCTTCTGCCAGCTCGGCCGGCTTCATCACCGCGCCCGCCAGGAACCCGAACGCCCCTGCGTTGCTACTCGCCGCCACGAGTCGCGGCGTCGCGATCCAGCCCATCGCCGTCTGCACCACCGGAAGGCGGCAGCCGAGAAGGTCGGTCAGCGGAGTGGCGAGCGGATCGGCCAAGCGTCAGTCCTCGCCCGTCTGCCGCTTGTTCTTCTCGGCCATTGTCTTGCCGTCGAACCCGGCGATGTAGTCACCCTTGACTAGCGTGTTGTTGGCGTGGGCGAAGTGGTGATAGCCGAAGGCCGCGTCGATTCCGGCGTTCTTGCCCGCGAGCGTCTCCATGTGGTTGCAGGCCTGCTTGGCGAGCTGGAGCGCCAGCCGCGGCTGCTCCGCAATGCGGCCGGCGATGCGCGCGACCTCCGCCTCGAGTTCGGGCCGCGCCACCACGCGATTGATCATGCCCATCTCGTAGGCCCGCTGCGCGCTCATCCGCTCGCCGAGGAACAGGAATTCCTTGGCCACGCGCACATTGAGCTCGTGGCAATGGGCGAAGTATTCGAGCCCCGGAAAGCCCATCTGCAGCACCGGATCCTGGAAGAACGCGTCGTCGGACGCGACGATCAGGTCGCAAACCCAGGCGAGCATCAGTCCGCCCGCGATGCAGCCGCCGTGGATCTGCGCGATCGTCGGCTTGGGGATATCCCGCCACCGCTTGCACATGCCGAGGTACTGTTCCTGCTCGCGGATATAGGCCTTCTCGGCCCCGGCCTTGTTGGCGTGATCGTACCACATCAGCCGCCGGTCCACGCTCGCGTGGAAGTCCCGCCCGGGCGAGCCGATGTCGTGTCCCGCGCTGAAATGCTTCGCGTCGGACTTGAGCACGATCACCTTGACCGCGTCATCGTCGACCGCGCGCCGGAACGCGTCGTCGAGCGCATAGGTCATCTGGCTGTTCTGGACGTTGTGATAGCGCGGGCGATTGAGTGTCACGCGCGCAATGCCGGCCGCCGCTTCGTAGAGCACGGGCTCGTCCGTCTCGTAGACATGTTCGCTGGGGGTCGGCGGTTCGAGGCCATCGCCGGTGGGGTCGGTCATTGCAGGCGTCCTTCCGCGGGCGGATTGTCCTTGAGCACCCGCGAACGGATGCCGCGCGGATCGAGCCGGGCGATCAGCGCGAGTTGATCTTCGCCCGGCAACACCGTCTCGCCCTCGACCGCGTCGATCAGCTCGAAGCCCGTCGCCTCCTGCACCTCGGCGACGCCGACGCCCGGATGGAGCGAGATCACGCGGATCGCATGATCGGGGCCGCCGAAATCCATCACGCACAGATTGGTGACGATGCGGCGCAGGTCGATGCCGGTGTAATTCCCGCCCGGTATCCGCCGCGCCGGATTGTACCCGGGGCTCGACACGCGGTCGACCTCGCCCGGCACGAATACGCGCGTCGAGTGGGCCGGAATGAACATCGAGTTCGGGTGATAGATGCCGTTGCCGGGGAAGCCCCGCGCGCCCAGCATCTGCACCTTGGGCCGCGTATGCGTACCGCCCAGCGCCGAAAGGTTGGTCTGCCCGAACCGGTCGATCTGGGTTGGGGTCACCATCGCGTGCCGCCGCCCGCTCCACACCGCGCTGTCGAAGAAGCGCGAGAACGGCAGGTATCCGGCCGGCATGGGGCGTTCGTCACCCGTCGCGCCGAGCGGCACCGGCTGTTCGACCAGGAACGCCTCGCCGTCGGTCATCAGCAGGCCCGGCGAGTGAGTCAGCTTGGCCAGGCCCGCGCCGAGGCGGGGGATCGGCCCGATGCCGGTGGCGATGATCTCGCGGCTCGTGCGGAACGCTTCCGCACAGGCGACGATGCACAGTTCTGCCAGCGTAATGCTCATCAGAACACCGGCAGCGGAAGCGCCGCTACTCCCTCTTGCCCGCCGACCGAGGCGAGATAATCGGCCTCGCTGGCGCCCACCGTCCATTCGGCGACCGCGCTCCAGTCGCCCGGATCCTTCGCGGCGGCGGCATATTTCTTCAGCCAGCCCATGTCCCACCCGTAGGAAGGCGGCATGGTCGTCGGATGCGCACCGCCGGGTGCCTCGGAAACGCCGGTCACGAAGCACCGTTCGAACAGGTTGGCCATGACGTCCTGCGGGTAGGAAACCTCCATCGCATCGACCAGCTCCTCGCAGGAGACGAAGCATTCGTCCGCCGCCTTGGCGAACCACTCGTCGTAATAAGTGTCCGGCCCCAGCGCCTGGACGTTGCCGCGCCGGTCGGCGCGGTGGACGTGGATCAGGGCCGCATCGAGCTTCAGCGCAGGCATGGCGACCAGGACCTCGCCGTCGCCGTAGGGCGAGGTGACCGTCTTGAGCTCGCCCAGCTCGACGAGATCCGTCCCGAGCCCGACCCGCGTCGGCAGAAACGGCACCGAGTACGCCGCGGCCTTGAGGCCCCACTGAAACATGCCCTCGTCGAGTTCGAGCACTTCGATCGCGCCGGCCTCGCGGCTCTTGCGGAACCAGGGCTCGAGTGGGATCTCGTCGAGTGAAACGAAGGCGAAGACCAGCTTCTTCACCTTGCCCGCCGCGCACAGCATGCCGACTTCGGGGCCGCCGTACGAAACCAGGGTCAGGTCGGTGAGGTCCGAACGCAGGATCTCGCGCACCAGCGCCATCGGCTTGCGCCTTGGGCCCCAGCCGCCGATCCCCAGCGTCATGCCGCTCCGCAACCGGGAGACCACCGCAGCGGCGTCCATCGTCTTGTCAATCGTCAGCATGACCGGTCGTTCGATCCTCACTTCCCGGACCGACAGATGCGGCTGAGGGCGACCGGCCGATACCCCCATTTGGTGACGGCGGCTTGCGGTGCCCGGGGATAGGCTCCAGACGAAGCCAGAGAGGATGGAAACCACGGCATGAGCGAACGCGTCGCATTGATCAGCGGAGGAACGCGCGGCATCGGACGCGCGATTGCCGAACGGCTGCTCACCGACGGATGGCAGGTCGCCGTCTGCGCGCGCCGTGCGCCCGCGGAGCCCGTAGCCGCCGGAGGGAGGGAAGCGCTGTTCCTGCCGACCGACGTGCGCGATCCCGCCGCCGTCGAAACGCTCGTGGCGACGACAACGCAGCGCTTGGGGCGTCTCGACCTGCTGGTCAACAATGCCGGGGGAACGCCGGCGGCGCCGGTGGTCGATTCTTCGCCCGAACTGCTAGAGAAAGTGATCGCCCTCAATCTGACCGCGCCGCTCGTCCTCGCACGTGCGGCCTATGGCGCCTTGCGCGATGCGGGCGGTCTAGTGGTCAACATCGCCAGCATCTCAGGCCTGCGCGCGGCGCCCGGCACGGTTGCTTACGGCGCGGCCAAGGCCGGGCTGATCAGCGCGACCAAGGGGCTGGCGATGGAATGGGGGCCAGACGTTCGGGTCAACGCGATCGTGATCGGCCTGGTCGAGAATCCCGATCAGGTCGAGCATTACGGCGGCGCGGAAGGCGTTGCGCGACTCGGCGCCACGCTGCCGATGAAGCGCATGGCGCGCGGGCACGACGTTGCCGCCTGCGTGGCCTGGCTCGCCTCGCCCGAGGCCGCCTACGTCTCCGGCGCGGCGATCGAGCTGCACGGCGGGGGCGAGGTCCCCGCGTTTCTCGCCCTCGCACAGGACGGTGGCGGATGACGGCGCGGGCAAAGGCCGAAACCATGGCACTCGATCCCGAGCTGCTGGCGACGCTCTATCGCGGCCCGATCGAGCTCGAACCCTGGCGCGCCTTCCTGCGCGCGCTGGCGGAGACGGCAGGGTGCGACAACGCGGCGATCTCGCTCCAGCTCAGCCGCAAGGGCCTCGCCTCGGTCACGCTGTGGGCGGAACCCCCGGCGGTCGATCCGGTAGTGGCGCGCACGATCCACTCGCGCCAGGCGGCACTCGGCGACCTCGACCCCATGAGCAACGCCCTGAAGCGCACTGGCGAGATCCTCCTGCTCGAGGAAGTCGCCCCGCGCGAAGGGCTTGAGCGCGACGAGTTCTACCTGGAGATCATGAAGCCTTACGGCATCGCGCAGGCGCTCGGCATGTATGTCGCAGAGCCCGGTGGGATCGAGTGCAACCTCGGGCTGGTCGCGCATTCCGAAAGCTTCCGTTTCACTGCCCGCCACAAGGCGCTGATGGCCGCGCTGCGGCCGCATGTGCAGATCGCGCTGGAGCTGTTCTCGCGCATCCAGCGCGACGAGAGCCAAATCGGCGTGCTCACCTCCACGCTCGACCGCCTCACCATCGCGACCTTCATCCTCGACGGCCGCGGCCGCGTGCTGCGGATGAACAAGGCGGCGGAGGCGAAGATCGACCGCGGAGAGACCTTCCGTCTCGCCGACCGGCACCTGGCGGTGGGCGGGCGGACGGACTCGCGCAAGTTCGAGCGGATCGTGAAGGAGGCGCTGCTGAGCCGGATCGAGAGCACGGGCGCCGGTCTCGTCCGTGCCTTCCGCTGCGCCGATCCGGCCAACGAGGGCCTGGGCATTCTCGTGCGCGCGATCGAGCGGGAACGTGCGGCGCCGATCGACGCCAGCCCCGGCGCGATCGTCTATGCGACCGATCCGGCTCCCGGCGCCACGTTCGAGCAGTTGATAGCCGCGCTGTTCGATCTATCGCCGTCCGAAGCCGGCCTCGCCGCCCTGCTCACGCAAGGGTTCTCGCTGACCGAAGCGGCCGAGGAACTGGGCCTGACCGAAAGCACCGTGCGCTCCTACTCGAAGCGGATTTTCGCCAAAGTCGGCGTCAGCCGCCAGACCGAGCTGGTCCGCCTGATCCTGCGCAGCGTCGCCATTCTCGGCTGATCGTGGAGCGAGGCGTCAGCGCTCCGAATAGGCGATGGTCGTCAGCAGCGCGACTTCGCTCTTGCGCGAGTCCAGCCGCGAATGCTGCACAACAATCGGTACATCCGCTTCGATGACCGAGGCGTAGTCGGTGTCGCGCGGAACGGATTCGGGATCCTCGAGATCGTTGAAGCGCAGGTGCAGCGTTCGCCGGGGAGGAACCGTGACCCGGTAAGGTCCCGCGGGATCGCGGTCAGTGAAATAGAGTGTGATTTCGACCCTCGCCTCCCGGTCGCCGGCGTTCAGGATGCAGGCGGTTTCATGGGAAACGAGCGCAGGATCGTCGAAACTGCTCTCGCCCGGGATGTAGCCTTCCGCAATGGCCCAGCGGGTGCGCCCGATCTCCGGCATGACGGCCTCCTCAAACAATCTGCCAACGACTGGTTACGCGTTCACGTTCCGTGAGTTGACCGCTGCGCCATCTACCGCCGGCGATGGCTGCGCATGGCGAAGCTCGAGGTGATGCGCGAGACCCCCGGCAGGCGGGAGAGGACGTCACGGTGGAACTCACCGTAATCGTCGATCCCGGCAATCTGGACGCGCAGGATATAGTCGCCGTTGCCGGTCATCAGATACCACTCCTGAACCTCCGGATGGCGGCGCAGGGCGGCTTCGAAGCGGACCAGATATTCCTCGGTCTGCCGCTCCAGTTCGATTTCGACGATGGCGATCGTCCCCTCGTCCGGCCCCGTGCCGGAGACGATCGCGGTGTAGCCCCGGATCACACCGGATGCTTCGAGCAGCTTCACGCGCCGCAGGCATGCGGACGGCGACAGGCCGACCTCTGCGGCTAGCGCGCTGTTGGTAATCCGCGCGTCGAGTCGCAGGCCGTTGAGGATCCGGCGGTCGGCGTCGTCGATAGCTTTCATGCAGAATGTTCCATCATCTGGCAGATAATGCCGTCCATACGGCAGTTTATAGCGCTTAATATACCAGATTGGCGAAACGTTGAGCAGGATATGCAGTATTCCCGCCGCAGGAGCCAGGAATGCCATCACCAATCACCATCGACGCATTCTCGAGCCGGTTGAGCGTCGATCTCGACGCCATCCGCGCCAATTACCGCACGATTGCCGGGCGTATTGCACCGGCGCGCTGCGGTGCCGTCGTCAAGGCGAACGCCTACGGCCTGGGCGTGGCGATGGTTGGCCCGGCCCTGTATCGGGAGGGCTGCCGCACGTTCTTCGTCGCCCAGCTTTGCGAGGCGGGCCCGCTCGCACAGGTTCTCGGCAGTGACGCCGAGATCATCATCCTCAACGGCATCGATCCGGGAAGCGAGGCACTTTGCGCCGAGCCTGGTTTCGTGCCGGTTCTGAATTCCGCGACGCAGGTCGAACGCTGGCGCACCCTTGCCCGCGCAAAGGGCCGACCGCTTCCGGCGGCGCTGCAAGTCGACAGCGGCATGTCGCGCCTCGGCCTGCCACCCGTCGAGGCGATCGATCTGGCGAGTCATCCGGCATTCGCGCGCGAAGTCGATCTTCGCCTCGTCATGAGCCATCTCGCCTGTGCCGACGAACCGGCGCGCGCCGCCAACGCGGAGCAGCTCGCGCGCTTTCGCGCGGTCCACGCGCATTTTCCCGGCGTTCCGGCATCGATTGCGAACAGCGGTGGCGCATTCCTCGGCGGTGAGTTTCACGGCGACCTCGCGCGTCCAGGTGTCGCCCTGTTCGGAGTCGATCCGGGCCCTCTTGCCGAGGGACTGCGGCCCGTCGTCCGGCTCGATGCGCGCATCCTCCAGATCCGCACGATCGAGGCGGGTACCGGCGTCGGCTACGGCTTCGAGCACATCGCGGCGGCGCGGCAGCGGCTGGCGACGATCGCCATCGGTTATGCGGACGGCTGGCCGCGCTGTCTCGGCGGCGTCGGCGCTGCCTGGCACGGCGGCATGCGGCTTCCGATCGTCGGACGCGTATCGATGGACAGCACGACCGTCGACATCAGCGCGCTGCCCGAGGAAGCATTGCACGAGGGCGACTTCGTCGAGCTGATCGGCCCTTCGCAGTCCCTCGATCAAGTTGCGCGCGATGCGGGGACGATCGCCTACGAAATTCTGACGCAGTTGGGCGCGCGGCATGCGCGCATCTATCTCGAAAGCGGCGCCGCACGGGTGCGGGCGCCAGGGGACCATCGATGAGAGTAATCGTTCTGGGCGCCGGCGTGGTCGGCGTGACCTCGGCCTATTATCTGGCCGAGGCGGGGCACGAGGTCGTGCTGATCGACCGCCAGCCCGGGCCGGCGCTGGAAACCAGCTTCGCCAATGCAGGCGAGATCTCGCCTGGCTACGCCTCCCCCTGGGCGGCACCCGGCATTCCGGTGAAGGCGCTGCGCTGGCTGCTGATGAAGCATGCCCCGCTAATCCTGCAGCCGCAGCTCGACATGGCCATGCTGCGCTGGGTCATGGCGATGCTGCGCAACTGCACGACCGCACGCTACGCGCTCAACAAGAGCCGCATGGTCCGTCTTGCCGAGTTCAGCCGGGACGAGCTGATCGCGCTGCGCGGCAAGCTCGGCCTGGACTACGATCAGCGTTCGCTGGGGACGCTTCAGCTCTTCCGCACGCAGAAGCAACTCGATGCGAGCGTGAGCGACATTGCCGTGCTGGAGCAGTACGGGGTCGCATACGAGTTGCTCAACCGCGACGGCTGCGTCGGCGCCGAACCGGGTCTTTCCGTCTCGCGTGAGCGCTTCATGGGCGGCCTGCGCCTGCCGGGCGACGAGACAGGCGACTGCCACGTGTTCACCCGCCTGCTTGCCGAGCGGCTTCCAGGCATGGGCGTGGACATGCAGTACGGCACGACGATCGAGGCTCTGGAGCGGGATGGCGACCGCGTTACGGGCGTCCGCACCGAGCGCGGTGTTGTACACGGCGATGCCTATGTCGTCGCCCTCGCCAGCCATTCGCCCGCGCTGCTGCGCCCGCTCGGTCTCCGTCTGCCGGTCTATCCGGTAAAGGGCTATTCGATCACGCTGCCCGTGGCCGACGCGGCGCGCGCGCCGGTCTCGACCCTGCTCGACGAGAGCTACAAGATCGCGATCACCCGGCTCGGCGACCGCATCCGGGTCGGCGGAATGGCCGAACTCGCGGGCTTCGACCGCGCGCTGCACCCGCGGCGCGAGGCGACCTTGCGCCATTCGCTCAACGACCTGTTTCCCGGTGCCGCGGCCAACGAAGCTCCTTCAAACTTCTGGAGCGGGCTGCGCCCGATGACGCCCGACAGCACGCCTGTCGTGGGCGCAACACCCGTGCCGAACCTGTTCCTCAACACCGGCCACGGCACGCTGGGCTGGACTATGGCCTGTGGGTCGGGCCGCCTGATCTCGGCCGTGGTGGGCGGTGAGACCCCGCCGATCGACCCCGACGGGCTCGGCCTCTCCCGCTACGGCCGCTGATCGCGGACTGCCGCCGCAAGAGTCGCGGCAGCGCCATTCCGAACCAGCTCCCCGAGCCAGCCGGCGATCTCGTCCGCCGCAGGGCTTCCGGCGAGCGCCGGCGGAAAGATTGCCTCGATTGCCAACAGACGGCGCGCCGCGTCGTCAGGATCGGCAGCGGCAGCCCAGATCGCGGCGGTGCGATCGGCGAGCGGATCGTCGACCGCGTGGCGGGTACCATCGTCGCAGCGCCCCGCCTGCCAGCGCATCCAGGCAGCGATCGCGAGGCTCGTCATCGGCGAGGCGAGCCCCCTGTCCTGCCGCGCGACGAGCGAGGCGACCAGTCGCTGCGGCAGCTTCTGGGATCCGTCCATCGCAATCTGGCGGGTCCGGTGCCCGAGCGCGGCGTTGGCGAAGCGCGCCATGAGCGCCCGGCGATAAGCCGCAATGTCGAGCTCCGCGGGCGGCGCGAGCGTGGCCTCAGCCTCATCCCACAGCGCCTCGACGAAGGCAGAGCCGGTGTCTGCCATCACGAACCGATCGACGAACTCGATCCCCGCCAGCGCGCCGAGATAGGCGATGCCCGAATGCGCACCGTTGAGGAGGCGGAGCTTGGCCGTCTCCCAGGGCGCGACATCGGCAGTCACCTGAACGCCCACCGCTTCAAAGTCGGGCCGCTCGCCTGCGAAACGGTCTTCGATCACCCACTGCGTGAACGGCTCGGTCTTGACCATCGCGCGGTCGAGCAGCCCGGTCCGGGCAGCCAGCCGCTCGATGTCCGCCGCGTCGGTCGCCGGCACGATGCGGTCGACCATGGTCTGCGGAAAGGCGCCCTTCTCGGCAATCCAATCGCGGAGCACCGGGTCGCGGCGTCCGGCCATGGCGAGCACCGCTGCCTCGAGCCGCCGGCCGTTCTCGGGAAGATTATCGCACGAGATCGCCGTGAAGGGCGCCAGCCCTCGCTCCCGTCGCAGGGCGAGAGCGGCGACGAGGAACCCCGGCGCCGTTTTCGGAGCGTGAAGAACGGCAAGGTCCGAAGCCAAGTCGCTGTCCGCCTCGATCAGTGCGCCGGTCGCCGGATCGAGCTTGTAGCCCTTCTCGGTCACCGTCAGGGTCACGAGATGGGTTTCTGGTGCCGCTAGCGCCTTGACGAGTTCAGAGGGATTCTCAGGCGCCAGGAGCACGTCCGCGACTGCGCCGATGACGCGCACCCGCTCCTCGGCCCCGTCGCGCACGACGAGGCTGTAGAGCCCGTCCTGCGGCGCCATGGCATCGCGTGTCGCCGGCGAGCGAAACGAAGCGGCGCGGACGCCCCACCGCATGTCGCCGCGCCCGAGGAGATCGTCGAAGACCGCAGCCTGATGAGCGCGGTGGAAGGCGCCGATGCCGAGGTGAACGACACCCCTCCGCATGGCGGCGCGATCGTACGCCGGCCGTTCGACGTCGCCCGGCAGGTGCTCGACCGTGGACTCGCCCAGGCGCAAGGTCATGCCAGCCTCACCGGTCCGAAACCAGCGCCTCGATAAGGCGGCTCATGTTGGCGATATAGGTCGCGGTCGAAATGCCGATGACGAGCGTGTCGGTGGTGTAGGGCGAAGTATCGGTCGCATCGCCCACATGGGTCGACCGGAAGTCGCCGGGCGCCGGTTCGGCAGGGCCGTCACCCCGGTAGGGGTTGCTCGTCGCCCGAAGCGGCGTGGGCCACCAGCCGTCCTCGTTCAGCGTGCGGACGAGATCGTCGGGCTCGGCCCCGCCCTGCGCGTTGAGATCGGAGCCGGTTTCGAGATCCACCACGAAATAGCGCGGAAGCGGTGTCTTCCCTGTCGCGCGAAGCGGCGAACCGCGGACGGCCTCCTCCGGCGGCAGGGCCTTCAGCGCCTCATACTCCCGCCGCAGCGCCGCAACATCGATTGCGCGATAGGCCGAATAGTGACCGAGCGGCGCGTCGGGGCTGTAATCCCAGTAATATTCCCCGTTCACGACATTCGAGCCGCGGCGGTGGACATAGATCGGCCGGTTGGTGCCGAGTTCGATGAAGGTCGGGAAATGGCGGTCGCCGCTTCCCTGCCCTTGCGGCAGGCGCACCGACTCCAGCCAGTCCAGCGCCTCCGAAATGCGGGCGAGGAACTTGGTCTCGCCGGTCATCCGGTAGAAGTCCATGAGCTGCCGCACGTTAGCCGCCGTCGTGCCCGTGTGGAGCGCATTGGGTTCGTAAGTTCGCGCAGCCGCAGGCTTCAGATCGAGCGTATATTGCAGCGCCCAGCCCGGCTGCGGCGCCCCGAGCTGCGTCACCACGAAGGCGTTCATCGCCCGGATGACCGGCCCCACCACACGCGGGTCCCCGAGCGTCTGGTGAACCATGAGCAGGAACTTGATGTTCTCCGCCGCCACGTCGTCGTTGAACGTGATGTAGCGGGCGTATTCGGGATACTCGGGGTCGTATGGCCAGCGTTGGGGCCAGCCGCCGATCGGATACTGGCTCTCCAGAACGAATCCGATCGCCTTGTCGAGCGCCGGGCGGTATTTCGGCTCCAGCTTTTCGACGTAGAGGCGCAGGAGGAACTGCATCGCCTCGGAGGTGCCCGCATCGTCGAAGGTCGCGTTGTCGGCGTAGTGCTGGAATTCCTCCATCCGCCAGGCATTCCGGCCGACCGTCTCGTACCAGTGGCGGGTCGAAGCAGGGCCGGCGAAATCGATGAAGTAGTTCCAGCCGCCGCTACGGTGCTGGCCCCAGATGAGCGCCGCGGCAGCCTTCTCCGCCGCCTGGTAATAGTATTCGTCGCCTGTGGCATGGTAGGCGTCGAGGAACAGGTGCCCCATGGTCGCGGTGCCCGGTGGCTGCACCCAGATCATGCTCGGTTTCGCTTCGAGCTCGCCCCAGCGGCGGGACATGTCAGGCAGATAAGACCAGACATAGCCGCCATTGGTCGAAGCTTCCTCGACCATGAACTGCGTCGCGCGCTTCATGGTCTGTTCGATCTCGTCGCTGCTCTGCGCCTGCGCCTGCGGCACGGCGGTCAGGATCAGCGTGAGCGCGCAGAACAGACGATAGATCATGCCCACAGCCCCTGCCCCTGGCCCCAGCGGTGGAAGAGGTGCTCCCAGCCCTCGACCGTCTTTCCTTTCGCAAGCCGGAGACCGAAACCGTGCTCTCCGTCGGCGTAGAGATGCGTCTCGGTGGCGATGTTCCGCTCGCGCAGCGCGGCGCGGAGCATCAGCGTGTTCTCGACGACCACCGAGTCGTCGTCTTCCGCGTGGAGCAGGAAAGCGGGCGGTGCGTTGGCGGGCACGTTGAAGCTGGGTGTGTGGGCCCGCTCGAGTTCCGGAGATGCCGTCTCGCCGATCAGGTTCTTGCGCGACCCGGCGTGGGCCGTGGGGGCGGTCATCGAGACGACCGGATAGATCGGCGCGGCGGCATCCGGGCGGGCGGAGAGGCGGTCGGCTGCATCGACGGGGTCATAGACCCTGGCCTCGAAGCGGGTCATCAGGTCGGCGCACAAGTGGCCCCCCGCGGAAAAGCCCATCGCCGCCACGCGCTTCGGATCGAGCCCGTAAGCGTCGGCGCGATGCCGGATCACGCGCATGGCGCGCTGCGCATCCGACAGGGCCACGTCCGGCCCCGCAGCCCAGCCCTCGTGCGGCAGCCTGTAGAACAGCACGAAGACCGTGATGCCGCGCCCGTTCAGCCAGCGGGCCATCTCGTAGCCTTCCTTGTCGACCACCACCCAGCTGTAGCCGCCGCCGGGCGAGATCATGACGGCGGCGCCGTTCGGGCGTTCCGGGCGGAAGACGGCGAGACGCGGCCGCGAGATGCCGAAGACGTAGCGGTCGTTGAACGCTGGATCGGTGCTCCGCTCCTTCACCGTCTCCACCGGCAGCGTCTCGGGCGCCCCCGGCGCGCCCGTCGGCCACAGATCGATCGTCTCCGTAGGGTCGGGAAAAGTCAGATGAGGCGAAGCGAGCGTTGCGGGGGCAGCGGTCTGGCCCGCTGCGCGCGACGCCAGGCCCAGCGCCACGCCGCCCATCAAGGCGGTTCTGCGATCGAACCTCATGCCAGTGCCTCATAGGTGAAATTGGAGAACCGCCCTTCGCCGCTTCCGGCAACGTAGAGCGCCGGGCGAAGGCTGAGGAAGTCGTATGCGACGTTGTGATGATAGCCGGAGACTTCCATCTGCACGTCGAACTTCTGCCAGCTTCGCCCGCCGTCCTGGCTGGTGTGGATGGTGAGGATATTGCGGTCGTTGGTCAGCCGAATCCGCATCCGATTCACCGGTGCCGCGCCCTTGTCGCGCTGGCCGGGTATGGCGCCGCGCGCGCGCTGCAGGCCGTAGCGGTGCATCATCAGCCCCTTCTCCCCGAAACCGAGCCCGGCATAGAGCCGCCGGTTGTAGAACAGGAGCAGCCCCGCTTCGGCGCCCGGATCTACCTCGACATCCGCCTCGATGCGATAGCGCTGGTCGCCGTTGACGAACGACAGCGGTGAACAATCACTGGGCGTGCTCCCCTTGCCGCGCATGTGGAGCACGCCGTTCGCCCGGCGGAGGCGCTGCACCTCGTTGGGCGCGGGGTCGTAGAAGCTCCACTGGACGCCGAACTTGTCGGCCGTGAAATCGTCGCTGAGCGGCATCCCGTGCTGCTGGTCGGCGAGATCAATCGGCTTTTTGATCGGCTCCGACAGATCGCCGCCAATCGGCTTTATCCAGCCGTCCTCGGCCCATTCGACCGGTTCCAGCAAGGCCTGCCGGCCGAGCGTCCAGTAGCCGTTCTCGTAGCCGTGATAGATCATCCACCACTGGCCGCCCGGCCCTTCGAACAGCGTCGCATGGCCGCGCGACCACCATTTCTCGCGCGCGCTCTTCGTGCGGATCTGCGGGTTGTTCGGCGCATGCTCCCAAGGGCCGTGAATGGAACGCGAGCGCGCCATGATGACCATATGTCCGGTCGGCGGCCCCGCCGTGCCGCCCACGGCCGTGGTCATGTAATAGTAGTCGCCGCGCCGGGTGATCTTGGGTCCCTCGGGCGCGAACGTCTCGACCACCCACTCCTCCGGATAGCGCCAGGGGTCGTAGACATGCTCGACCTCGCCCACGACCGAAAGGCCGTCGGGCGCCAGCCGCACGCGGTCGCCGCCGGAGAGGAACAGCCAGCGGCTGCCGTCCTCGCCCACGGCATGGCCGGGATCGATATGATCGGGGAGTTTCAGGTCGATCGGGTCGGACCACGGCCCTTCGATCCGCTCCGCGTGGATGACGTAGATCGATTTGTAATCGGGGAACCGCGCCGGGATGTAGAGGAAGTAGCGGCCGTCGTGCTTGACCAGCTCGGGCGCCCAGACGGAACCGATCGGCTTCGTGAGCGCGGCCGTCACCGGCTGCCAGTTCACCAGATCGAGGCTGTGCCAGATGACGAGGCCCGGATAAGCATCGAAGCTGGAGAAAGTGAGATAGTAATCGTCCCCATCCCGCAGGATGGTCGGATCCGGATGGTCGCCGGCGAATACCGGATTGAGGAACCGTCCGTCGCCGAGGTCCGCCTTGCGTTGCCCTTCGAAGCCCTTGCCCCAAGCCATGTGCGCATAGGGGTCGAGCGCGGACGTCGCGCGTGAGCCCTGCGCCAGGGCCCGGCCCGGCAGGAGGTGGAGGATACCGGCGGCTGCGACCGCCTTCAGGCCGGTCCTTCGATCGAACATGCTGGAGAAACCTCCTTGCAAGAAAGAAGTGGCCGGCCGCACCGATCGTGCGAGCCGGCCAAGGGGGAGTTACCTGACGAAGCGCATCACAGCTTGAAGCGCACGCCTGCCATGATCACCCGGCCGAAGTGATTGTTCTCGTAGTTCCGGCGCGCGAAATCGTCGGTCCAGCGATACCGGTAGTCGTCGGTAAGATTGGTGCCGTCGAGCGACACTTCGATCTGGTCGGTAACCTGGTACCTGATGGCGGCGTCGAGGTTGAGCGAGCTGCCGAACCCTTCGAAGATGTTGCTGTTGCCGCTCGTGCCGGTGAGATAGCCGCCGCGATAGGCAGCCGACACGCGGATCGAGAGCTTGCCGTCGTCATAGTAGACGGTGCCGTTCGCCGACTTCTTCGACAGCCCGAGAAGCGGGCGAGTGTAGACGTCACCGCTAACCGTGTAATCGACCTCGCTGTCGATCAGGGTGACGTTGCCGAGCACGCCGAAGTGGCGCAGCATGCTCGAGTCCGAGAACACCGAGAACGGCAGATTAAGGCCGAATTCGACGCCCTTGAGGCTTGCCCCCGGCCCGTTCCCGGTCGTCCTGAACTCGAATTCGCGGTCCGGGTCCGTGCCATTGACGATCGCGTCGTAAACCGGCGTTCCGGGTGTCAGCAGCGACGTCGGCAAGCCGCTGTCGGCCCAGGTACCCTCGGTCGACGTGCCCAGCGGGAAGCTCACGATGTCCTTTGCGAACAGTGCGACGGACGCGAGCGCGCCGGGAGCGAAGTACCACTCGAGCGCCACGTCGTAATTGGTCGCGCGATAGGGGTCGATGTAGGGATTGCCCGAAGAGATGCGGTAGTTGAACTGATCGACCGAGCCGCCCGGCGTGAGCGATCCCAGGCTCGGCCGGGTCATCACCTTGGCGATGGCACTGCGCAGGATCAGGTTGTCGGCGGGGAAGATATTGACGTTCATCGCCGGCAGCCAGTCGTCGTAACTGCGCTCGACCGTCAGATAGGTGCCGCTGAGGAAACCCCCTGACGTCTGGTCGGTCTTGGCGTAACGGACGCCAGCGTTACCCGTCACACGCATGCCGAACAGCGAGGTTTCGTAGTTCGCCTGCAGCCAACCGCCCTTCACTTCTTCCGTGACATCGCGTTGCTCGCCCTGCTGCAGCACGCGTTCGCGGCCGTACAGGTCGATGAAGTCGGTCGCGGCGTCGAGATTGGGGACCACCCAGCTATTGGTGTTGCCCGATGGCTGACCCGCGTCGCCAAGATCGAAGATTTCCGCCAGATCGCCGGTCACCGGCGCACCGGTGGCACCCGGCGCGCAGTCGAACTCCTGACAGTAGACGCCGTCGCGACGGTATCCGATCGTGTCGAAATCGAACCGGCGGTAGAACGCGCCGCTGGCGAGTTGGAAGCCGTCGGCCACGTCCCACTCCAGGTCGAGCGCAATCGTGCGGAACTTGTTGGTGAGGAACGACGGCCGGTCGCGGAACTCGGCGAATTCAAACGCTGCAGGATCGTCGATCCCCGGGCCGAAGACCAGGAGCGGCGACTTCATGTCGCTGTAGTCGTAGGTGTAACCGTCCGCCCGGTCGTCGAACATCAGCGAGGTTTCGATCGGAATGTCCGCATCCGACCGGGAGAAGCCGCCCCGCAGCGTTCCCCTGAACGCGTCGCTGAACTCGTGATCGATATTGGCCGAGATCTGATAGAACTCGGTCTCGCTCTCGCGGTGGTAACGCTCGGTGCGGACGTAGGCGTTGTCCAGCTCGGCCGATATGATGTTGTTGTCGCCGTCGATCACGTAGTTCGAAATGTCGATGGTGTCTTCTTCGCTGCGGAGAAGCACCTCACCCCAGAACTCGTCGCGATCCTCCTTGAAGTTCGAATAGAGGCCGTCGATCGAGATATTGGTGCGGTCGGTCGGCTGGAACTGGATTGAGGCGGTGGCACCCAGGCGTTCGCGGTCGTGGTCCACCAGGCCGTAACGCGGAATGCGCGGGTGGAAGGCATCGGCGACCTCCGCGCACTCGCCGGTCGGATTGTCGAGGTCGCATGCGACGCCGTTGACCGAACGGAACGGATCCTGCGCCCAGCGCACCGAGTTGTTGCCGAGTTCCGAGGTCTTGTACTTCGAATAGGCGACCGATGCGGACACGCCGAACGTCTCGGCGTCGTTGGTCCAGCCGATCAGCCCGGCGAGGCGCGGGCCGACATTGTCGTTGAGGTCGTTGTAGCGTGCCTGCGCCGATGCGGTCAGCGTCAGGCCGGCGCCGTAGCTGATGGGATTGCCGGTGTTGAGATCCACGACGGCGCCCAGCGAACCCTCGTCGAGCGAGGCCGAAGCGGTCTTGTGCACAACGATCGAATTGAACAGCTCGGACGCGAAGACGTTGAAATCGAACGCGCGGTCGCGGTTGGCGGACGCGCCGTCGGTCGACGTCGCGATCGTCTCCATGCCGTTGACCCGAACGCGGGTGAACTGCGCGCCGAGACCGCGCACGGTGATCGCACGCCCCTCGCCGGCGTCGCGCTCGATGGCGACACCCGGAATGCGCTGCAGCGATTCGGCGAGGTTCTGATCGGGGAACTTGGCGATGTCCTCGGCCACGATGACGTCGATCGCGGAAACCGATTCGCGCTTCATGTCGAGCGCGGCATCGAGCGAGGCGCGGAAGCCGCTTACGACGATTACGTTGCCTTCCTCCCCGATCGCCTCCTCGGCGACCGCTTCATCCGCGGCCCCGCTGGTGGGGCTTGGGGATGTATCGGTCTCCTGCGCGCTTGCCGCGGTCGGCAGCGCGGCGGCCGCCAAGACAAAAAACGAAGTGGCCCCCATGAGCCGCGTCGGCGTGAGCTTCCGCCGCTCGATGTTCTGATCCTTGCGCATTCCTCTCTCCCTTGTCCTTTTCGCCCATGGAGGCGAATAAAACCGTATGACACCGGTGTCTAAGCCAGACGACGGCATGGCTGGGAGAACGAACTCTGGAGTTGAGGCAATGACGGCGCCCCTTCACTCTCTCCCGCCGATGCTGTGCTTATCCGCTCAGTCATCATCCCGGTTGTAAGATGTAAGTAACCGGTGTCATAAGACTGCGCCCGGCGCGAGACGCTGTCAAGACCGGTGATTGGGAGAGAGATGATGATGCGTGTTCTGCTGCCCCTTCTGCTGCTGATTGTGGCCTCGCCGCTACGCGCGGAAGCCTTTCCAGACGCGGCCGGGTGGGCCGCGGTGACCGAGGGCGGACGCGGCGGCGCGATCATACGGGTCACCAATCTCGATGCCGACGGGCCCGGCTCGCTCAAGGCGGCGCTCGAGGCGCGCGGCCCGCGAATCGTGGTGTTCGAGGTCGGCGGCGTGATCGATCTCGGCCTCACCACCATAAATATCGACGAGCCATACCTCACCATCGCCGGGCAAACCGCACCGTCACCAGGCATCACCGTCATCCGCGGCGGATTCGATATTCGCACGCACGACGTCATCGTCCGCCACATCCGCATCCGCTCGGGCGTATCCGGAAAGCCCAAACGGAGCGACTGGGAAGCAGACGGCATCTCCACCGTCGCCGCCCGCAATGTGATCGTCGATCATTGCTCGATCACCTGGGCCGTGGACGAGAACCTGTCCGCCTCCGGCCCTCGTTTCACCGGCGAGACGGTGGAGGAATGGCGCGCGGGAACCTCGCGGAATATCACGTTCTCCTACAACATCCTGGCCGAAGGCCTCGCGCATGCCAGCCACCCGAAGGGAGAGCACAGCAAGGGCTCGTTGATCCACGACAACGCGACCGGCATCCTCATCTACCGCAACCTCTATGCCCACAATTACGAGCGCAATCCGATGCTGAAGGGCGGTGCGCAGGCGGCGGTGGTGAATAACTTCATCTTCAATCCGGGCACGCAGGCGATCCATTACAACCTGATGGATCTGGAATGGGGCGACCACCCGCACCAGGCCGGTGAACTCTCGGCGGTCGGCAATGTCCTGCGCGGGGGCTTCTCCACGCGCGACGACATCACTTTCCTGGCGATCGGCGGCGTCGGCGACCTGCGCTACTACGGTCGCGACAACATCGCGGTCGGCCGACTGGGCGAGCCGCTGCCGATGTTCGGCCGGTACACCACCAGCCCTGCGAAGATCGTCGAAACCGACGAGCCGCCCGTCTGGCCCGAAGCGCTCGACGTGCTCCCGGCGAATCAGGTGGAAACGCATGTCCTGCGATATGCCGGCGCCCGTCCGTGGGACCGCGATGCGCATGACATCCGCGTGATATTCGATGTCGCCGAAGGCCGCGGAGAGATCATCGACAGCGAGGAGGAAGTCGGCGGCTATCCGGTGGTCGAACCCACCCGCGCGCCCTTCGTCGCGGCGGAGTGGAACCTTGATACGATGGAACCTAAGTCCGGGCGCTATCCGGGCCAGGCGGACGATTTCGTCCAGCAGCCGACCAGCACACGCGACCGGCTGATGCGGCAGCAGGGGGCGGACTGATGGCGGCAGTAGCGATACGAATCGTCGGCGCCCTTGCGCTGATCCTTTCCCTTGCTTTCAGTCCCGCGGCGGCCTGGGCCGCGCCGAAGGTCCTGCTGTTCAGCCACACCACCGGCTACCGCCATGCCTCGATCGAACCCGGCATTGCGGCAATCCGCGATCTCGCCAAACGGGAGGGGTTCACGCTGGTCGCCTCGGAAGACCCCGCGGTTTTCGAGAGTGACGGACTGGACGGCTTCACCGCGATCATCCTGCTCAACACCACCACTGATCGGAAGAACCCTGCTTCCGAATGGCTCGTCGGCCCGCGCCGTGCCGGATTACAGGCGTTCGTTCGCGGCGGCGGCGGTGTGGTCGGCATCCATGCCGCGGCCGATTCGCACGCGCACTGGCCCTGGTACCGGCGGATGATCGGCGGACGGTTCGCCCGCCATCCGGAAGGGACGCCGACAGCCGACCTCCACCGCACCGATGCCGATCACCCCGCCGCCCGCGTGCTGCCCGAAAGCTTCCGGCGCACCGACGAGTATTACCTGTTCGAAGACTTCGACCCGACAGTTACCCTCCTCGCCACGTTCGATCCCGCGTCGATCGGCGAGGCGGCGGTCAATCCCAAGCCGGTCGCCTGGGCGCACCGTTTCGAGGGCGGCCGCGTCTTCTACACCGCGATGGGGCACACGCCGGAAAGCTATTCCGAGCCGCTGTTCCTTGCGCACCTCGCCGCCGGCCTGCGCTGGGCGGCCGGCCTGCAGCAGCCGGCCGCGAAGGGCATCGTCATCGACGAGAAGCAGGTCGTCCGGCAGGAGCCGCCGCCGCACGGCGCCATCGGCATGAGCACCGCCTACAGGATCAGCGACGCCGCACCGCAGCGGTCGATGGAGTTCCGCAAGCGCGTGCTTCATCCTGGTGCCGCGATCGGCATTCCACCCGATCAACCATGACGAAGTCTACTACGTGCTCTCGGGCGAAGGCGAGCTCGAGAGCGACGGAAAGACACGGCGACTTGGGCCTGGGATGGCGGCTTACCTCTACGCCGATGCGGAAGTCGGCATTCGGCAAGTCGGACCCGAGCCGCTGGAGCTCATCATTTCCTACCCGCTGCCCGCGCGAACGGACGACTAGGTCCCCGGCTGGATATAGGGGACCCGGCCGAAGAGCTCGCGCTCCCACTGGCGCGGGTCGTTGGCCACGCGGACCTCTGTGCCGAACAGCATCGTCTCGCGGTCCGGCAAGGTATGGACCGGCCATTCCGGTATGCCGCCATGGTTCGGATCGCCCCCGCGCGCGAGGGCGACGAAGGAGTCCATCATCTTCCCGCTCAGCGCCCGCGCGTCCGGCCCCGTGCCGGTGATCGATCCTTCCGCGTCGAGCGTGCCGAAGACGAGCGGGATGTCGATCGTGTGCGGCGCGCCCCGACGCGGCTCGACCGGCGACTGATAGTCCACGCGATAGACCCAAGTCGGGGTGCCGGCCCGCGCGCGCTCGTCCGCCTCGATCACCTGCCCGCGCCAACTCCGCCCCGCCGTCGTTGCGGCGTAGAAGACCTGCTCGGGCATGTACGCGGGATAGCGTTCGCGGAACTGCGCTACGACCCATTCGGGATGAATGTCGATCCGCAGCTCGGGCGCCATGCGCTCGGCGATGTTCGACCAGTCGAGGCCGGTGATCTTCGGACCCTCCGGATCGATGAAGGCACGGGTTTCGTCGAGCGTGTTGCCGAGGATCATCGGGATATGGTTCGACTGCGGATTGGCGTCCGGCCAGAACGGGTGCCGGGTCAGCCATTTCATGTCGAGCACCGGGCCGAAGTAGACGCCGCCGCCGAGGACAGGATCGGTCGCGTCCAGCCCCTCGACCAATGCCTCCGTCGGCATGGCGAGCAGGCGGCCGAGGTCGCTCTCCGGAACGCCGAGATCGGCGAGAAAGGCGCGGCTGCGCGCACTGGCGTTGAGGGGGCCGGAGGCGGTGACCTGCTGCCCGCTCATCGTCGCGGCGCTATGAAACAGCCCCTTCGCCGCAGGCATGCCCATCATCGTCGCGATCTTGGCGCCGCCGCCCGACTGGCCGAACACCATAACTCGGCCGGGATCGCCGCCGAAGTTAGCGATATTGGCGCGTATCCACTGTAGTGCGAGAATCTGGTCGAGCTGGCCGGTATTGCCGCTGTCAGGGAAGCGCGGATCGAGCCGCGAGAGATAGAGATACCCGAAGGCGTTGAGCCGGTGGTTCAGCGTGACGACGACCACGTCCCCGTGTGAGGCGAGATGGTGGCCATAGTTCAGCGGATCGACCACGCTGCCCGACGAATAGGCCCCGCCGTGGATGTAGACCATCACCGGTCGCTTCGCGCGCGGGTCGGGCCCGGGCGTCCAGACGTTGAGGAACAGGCAATCCTCGCTGGTCGAGGCGTAGCGGTCGCTCCGCTGCGGGCAGGACGGCGCGAAGGCGGTCGCATCGGCGATGCCGCTCCACGGCTCCGGCGCGCGCGGCGCCTGGAAACGGTGCGGCCGCGTGTCCTGTCCGTAACGCAGACCGCGAAATACGTGGAGCCCGTCCTCGACCGTGCCGCGCACGCGGCCCTTGGTCGTGGAGACGACGCTGCTCCGCCCCGGCGCGGCATAGGCAGCGGCCGGCAGCGAAAGCGCGGCGGCGGCCAGGGCCGAGTTGCCCAGGAAACGGCGGCGGTCGAGCTTGTCCATCATGCGAACCTGTTCACCAGGTTTTCGAGGTACTCCTGCCGGCCGGAGGGAGGTCGCCTTTCGCCGTTCGACTGCAGCGCATGGTCGGCGAGGTCCTCGAGGCTCAGCTCGTTCAGCGCCTTTCGCCCGAACTCGCCCCGCCAGCCGGCATATCGGTCCTCGACGAACTGCCCGAGCCGCCCGTCCTCGATGATCGCCGCCGCGTTGAGCAGTGCCCGCGCGAGCACGTCGATGCCGCCGATATGGCCGTGGAACAGGTCGATCGGGTCGATCGACTGCCGGCGCACTTTCGCGTCGAAGTTGAAGCCGCCGGTGGTGAAGCCGCCGCCTTTCAGGATCTCGAGCAGGGCCAGCGTGAGCCCCGGCACGTCGTTGGGAAACTGGTCGGTATCCCAGCCGTTCTGCGGATCGCCGCGATTGATGTCGATCGACCCGAAAATGCCGAGTGCCATCGCGGTGGCGATCTCGTGTTCGAAGCTGTTGCCGGCGAGGGTCGCATGGTTCGCCTCGATATTGACCCGGACCTCGTCGACGAGGCCGTAGCGTTCGAGGAAGCCGTACACGGTCGCCGTGTCGCGGTCGTACTGATACTTGGTCGGCTCGTGCGGCTTCGGCTCGATCAGGATCGTGCCGGAAAAGCCGATCTTGTGCTTGTGCTCGACCACGAGGTTCAGGAAGCGGCCGAGTTGATCCATCTCCTGCCGCAGATCGGTGTTGAGGATCGTGTCGTAGCCTTCGCGCCCGCCCCAGAGCACGTAGTTCGCACCGCCCAGGCGATGCGTCGCCTCCAGCATCTCGCGCACCTGGAAGGCTGCCCAGGCGAAGATCTCGGGATCGGGACTGGTCGCTCCGCCCGCCGCATAGCGCGGGTGCGAGAAGAGATTGGCCGTGCCCCACAGCAGCTTCATCCCGCCCGTTTCCATTCGGCGCGCCATCTGCTCGACGATGTCGGACAGGTTGCGGTGATGCTCTTCCGGTGTCGCGGCGGTCGCCATGGCGTCGACGTCGTGAAAGCAGAAGAACGGCGCGCCCAGCCGCTCGAAGAAATCGAACGCGTTATCGAGCTTCAGCGCTGCGCGCTCGGGCGTGCATATCTCGCCGGGCATCCATGGCCGGTCGAACGTGCCCGCCCCGAAGATGTCGGCGCCGGGCCAGGCGAAGCTGTGCCAATAGCAGACCGCCAGCCGAAGGTGCTCGGCCATCGTCTTGCCCAGCACCAGCCGGTCCCGGTCGTAATGGCGGAAGGCGAGCATGTTGTCGCTGTCCATGCCTTCGTAGGCGATCGGGGCGATGTCTGCGAAAATCCGGTCGGTCATAGGGGGCCTCGAAAGTGGGGTTGGAGGGCGAGGTAGAGCGCGCGGAAGCGCTGCTGGCGTTCGGCGAAATGAGCGGCGCGGCCCGCGTCGGGCTCTTCTACGCCGGTGACGGCGGGAGGCGGGATCACGGCGTCCGCGTGCCCTTCCACGCAGAGCCGGGCGAGGCGCGCGGCGCCGAAGGCCGGCCCGACCGCGCCCGCTTCCCTGAACACGAGCGGCCGATCGAGCGCCGCGGCAATGATTGCGCCCCAGAACGAGGAACGCGATCCGCCGCCCGCCATGGTGATCGTCTCCGGCGACGAACCGGCAGCGACGATCGTATCCAGCCCGTCGCGCAGGCCCATGGCGACGCCTTCGAGCACGGAAAGAGCAAGCTCCGGAGCGCCGGTGGTTGCGGTCATGCCGAAGAAGACGCCTTGCGCGTGCGGATCTGCGTGCGGTGTCCGTTCACCGCTGAGATAGGGCAGGAAGATCGGCAGCGAGCGATCCGCGCGCGCCTGTTCCGCGGCCGCGAGGAGTGCCGGCACGTCGTCCAGACCGAGCAGCGCCGCCGCCCAATCCAGGCATGCGGCGGCGCTCAGCATGACCGACATCTGGTGCCAGCGCCCGGGCAGGGCATGGCAGAAGGCGTGCAGGCCATTGTCGGGCGCAGCGCGTAGCCGGTCGGTCGCGACGAAGCACACGCCCGAGGTGCCGAGCGAGAGGAAGCAGTCGCCGGGATCGACGACGCCGAGTCCGACCGCGGCGGCGGCATTGTCGCCCCCACCCGCCGCGACAGGCACTTCGTCCATCCCCCAGCGGGCGGCGACGGCTTGCCGCAGCGTTCCGGTCGCCTCCGGCCCTTCGTGCAGGCGGGGCATCGCGTCCACGCCAACACCAGTGGCGGCGAGCATCGCCGGCGACCATGTCCGCGCCTCGACATCGAGCCACAGCGTTCCGCTGGCATCCGACACGTCGGTGGCCTTCTCGCCCGTCATCTGCAGGCGGACGTAGTCCTTGGGCAGCAGCACGGTGCGGGTTCGTGCGAACAGGTCTGGCTGGTGTTCGCGCACCCAGAGGAGCTTCGGCGCCGTGAACCCGGCCATCGCGGCATTGCCCGTGATGCGGCGCGTCCGGGGCTCCCTCTCTTCAAGCAAGCCGCATTCGGCGCCCGAGCGGCCATCGTTCCACAGGATGGCGGGGCGGAGCGGCCGGTCTGCGTCATCGAGCAAAGTGGCGCCGTGCATCTGGCCCGCCAGACCAACCGCGCGGACGGCGCGCCGGTCCGCGGCCGGCAACGACAGGACCGCGGCCTCGGCCGCCCGCCACCAGTCGTCCGGGTCCTGCTCGGACATCAGCGGTCCGGGCCGGGAGACCTGCAAGGGCGCCGATCCTTCGCCGCGCAGCCGCCCCTCTCCATCGAGGAGAACGGCCTTCACGGCCGAAGTGCCAATGTCGATCCCGAGGTACATCAGTGGCGCTCTTCCGCCTTCCACAGCACGCCCATCTCCTCGAGCGTCCGCCCCTTGGTCTCGGGCAGCATCTTCCAGACGAAGAGCGCCGCGAGCACCGACATCGTGCCGTAAAGCCAGTAGGCGAAGCCGTGGTTGAACATCGCCACCAGCGTCGGATCGCCATCGAGGACCTTGAACGACCACGAGACGAGGAAGTTGGAAATCCACTGCGCGGTGACGGCAAGCGCCATCGCCTGCCCCTTCACCGGGTTGGGGAAGATCTCGGCCAGCAGGACCCAGACCACCGGCCCCCAACTCAGCGCAAAGCCGGCGATATAGACCAGCATCGCGAGAAGCGCGCCCAGGCCGAGACTGTCGACGTAGAACAGCGTCCCGAGCGTCCCCATCGAAAGCGCCATGACAACCGCGCCGGTGATCATCAGCGGCTTGCGCCCCCAGCGGTCGACGGTGAGCATGGCGATCACGGTGAAGCCGAGATTGACCGCGCCGACGGCGACCGTTTGCAACAGGGCTGTATCGGTCGACGCGCCCATGCTCTTGAAGATGAAAGGGGCGTAGTAGAGCACCACGTTGATCCCCACGAACTGCTGAAACATCGACAGCAGCAGGCCAACCGCGATCAGCGCCGCGCCGTAGGAGAACAGCGGCCGGCGCGGGACCACCAGCGACTGGCGGATCTCGTCGAGCAGGCCGGGGCGGCGGAGCCCGAGCGAATGGAGCACCGTCACCGCGCCTTCCTCGTCCCCCTTCTGGACCAGCCAGCGCGGGCTTTCGGGAATGAAGAAGAGCATGCCGAAGAACAGCACGGCCGGAATGCACTCCGACGCGAACATCAGCCGCCAGCCGGTCGTCAGCACCCATTGCTCGTCGCCCTGCCGGGCAATGGCCCAGTTGACGAAATAGACGACCAGCATGCCGCCGATGATGGCGAGCTGCTGCCAGGTGACGAGATGCCCGCGCCGTTCGGGCGGGGCGATCTCCGCGATGTACATGGGCGAGATCATCGAGGCGAGACCGACTCCGATTCCGCCCAGGATGCGGTACATGTTGAACAGCGTCAGCGCGTCCGGCCCCATCGATCCGGGCGCGCCGAAGCCGATCTCCGGCCATGCCGATCCCAGGGCCGAGAGGAAGAACAATACGGCGGCGAGGATCAGCGACCGGCGGCGGCCGAACCGCGTCGCGAAGATGCCGGCGACCGCGGCACCAATGATCGTGCCGATCAGCGCGCTCGCGACGGTGAAGCCGGCCAGGCTGTCGCGGGCATTGGGCGCAAGGCCGCGCGGGTCGATGAAGTTGACGTCGATCGCCTCGATCGCGCCGGAAATGACCGCCGTGTCGTAACCGAACAGGAGCCCGCCCAATGTCGCGGTCAACACCGCGAAGGTGATGGAGCCGCTCTTTTCTGCCACCTTCTGGTGCATCCATTTCCCTCCCGAAGGGCCGCTTTTGCGGCTCCCGATTGTCGGCCCAGCGTTATCGGCGGACGTCGAACCCTCCCGCCAGGAACGCATCGATATCCTTCTGGCCGAACACGCTCGCGTCGCCCGGAAGGCTGTGCTTCAGGCAGGTGAGCGCGAGGCCCGTGCGGGCGGCGCCGTCGATGTCCTGCCCCGTGCGCAGGGCATGGAGCACGCCGGCCGTGAAGGAATCGCCCGCCCCGATCCGGTCGACGATCCCGGCCACGCTCACCTCGTCCGTCTGCGCCGCGCCGTCCCGCGCGTCGATGCGCGCCGAAAGGCGATGGTGATCGACATTGTCGAGATGCCGCGCGGTCGATGCGATGAGCTGGAGCTGCGGGAGGGCCTCGAAGGCTGCTTCTGCCGCCTCGCGCCGCCTGTCGGGGCCGTCGCCGTCGAACTTCTCGCCCAACAGGAGCGAAATGTCGCGGTGATTGCCGAACAGGATGTCGGCCTTCGAGATCAGCTGGGTCAGCGTGGCCTTGGGGTCGCTGTCCCATGCCTCCCACAGCCGGGCGCGATAGTTGCCGTCGAACGAGACCGGTACGCCCCGCGTCTGGGCAGCCTCGGCCGCGCTCAGGGCCGCTTCGGTGCCTTTGTGTCCCAGAGCCGGGGTGATGCCCGACAGGTGCAGGCGGTCCGCGCCCGCGAGCAGCCGGTCCCAGTCCCAGGCATCCGGCGGAGTCTCGGCGAAGGCGGAGCCGGCGCGGTCGTAGATGACGTCCGTCGCGCGCAGACCGGCGCCGGTCGTCACGAAGTAGAGGCCCATGCGCCCTTCGCGGCGCTGAATGCCGCGGGTGTCGACACCCAGGCCGCGAAGCGCGCGGACCGGTGCGTCGCCGAGCGGGGTCGGCGGCACCGCGCTCACCATCGCGCTGTCGTGGCCGAGGCAGGCGAGCGCGGTCGCCACGTTGGCTTCCGCGCCTGCCGTCCAGACGTCGAACTTCGGCGTCTGGAGCAGCAGCTCCCGCCCCGGTGGCGAGAGGCGCAGCATGATCTCGCCGAAGGCGACGAAGCGGCCCATCGCGGTCAGCGCGCCAGCCAGCCGCCGTCGACGGCGAGCACGTGCCCCTGCACGTAGTCGGCCGCGGAGGAGGCGAGGAACACCGCCGCGCCGCCGAGATCGGACGGATCGCCCCAGCGCCCCGAAGGGATACGCTCGAGGATCTGCCGGTTGCGGCCCTCGTCCGCCTGCAGGGCCGCGGTGTTGTTGGTCGCGATATAGCCAGGCGCGATGGCGTTCACGTTGACCCCCTTGCCCGCCCACTCGTTGGCGAGCAGCTTCGTGAGTCCCGCGACGCCGCTCTTCGAAGCGGTGTAGCTCGGCACGCGAATGCCGCCCTGGAAGCTCAGCATCGATGCGATGTTGATGATCTTGCCCCCGCCCTGACCGATCATGTGCCGACCGGCAGCCTGACAGAGGAAGAACACCGACTTGAGGTTGGTATCGACGACCGCGTCCCAGTCCTCTTCCGTGAAGTCGACCGCGTCCGCACGCCGGATAATGCCGGCGTTGTTGACGAGGATGTCGAGCCCGCCGAGTTCGGCCAGCGTGCGGTCCACCACTTCCTGAACCGGTTCGATGGTGGAAAGATCGGCGCGGATCAGGGCCGCCTTGCGCCCGAGCGCGCGGACCTTCTCTGCCGTCTCCTCGGCGCTGGAGCGACCGACCAGCGCCACGTCGGCACCGGCCTCGGCCAAGGCGACAGCGATTCCCTGGCCGATGCCGGTGTTGGCGCCGGTCACGATTGCGGCTTTTCCGCTGAGGTCGAACATGGCGGTCACTGGAGCTGGCAGATGTCGAGGACGTTCATGTCGGTGTAGTCCTGGTTCTCACCGGCCATGGCCCAGATGAAGGCGTAGGCCTTCGTGCCTGCGCCCATGTGGATGGACCAGGGCGGCGAGATCACCGCCTCGTCGTTCTGCATCACGATGTGCCGGGTCGCCTCGCCCTCGCCCATGAAGTGCATGACGCGGTCGGTCTCGACGTCGTCGAGTTCGAAGTAGAAATAGATCTCCGAACGCCGCTCGTGGATGTGCGGCGGCATGGTGTTCCAGACGCTGCCGGGCTTCAGCACCGTCAGGCCCATCACGAGCTGCGCGCTCTCGCACACGCCCGGAATAACGAGCTGATAGATGGTGCGCTCGTTCGATTCCTCGAGGCTCCCGCGGTCCAGCGCATTGGCCTCGGCGATCGAGAGCTTGCGGGTCTGGAACGCCTTGTGCGCGGGGCAGGAGGCGAGGTAGAACTTCGCGCCCTGGCTGGAGAACGTCACGTCCTTCGCGCCCATGGTGACGTAGAGGCAATCCTTGTTGCCGAGGGTGAAGCTCTCGCCGTCCACGGTCACCGTGCCTTCGACTTTGCCGACGTTGACGACGGCGAGCTCGCGCCGCTCCAGGAACGGGTGCCCGGCGGCGGACGGCGGCTCCGTTTGGTTGGGCAGCTTCACCGCGCTCGAACCCACCAGCACGCCGCCGATCACGAAGCGGTCGGCATGCGTGTAGTTGAGGACGCACTCGCCCTCCGTGAACAGGTTCTGGATCAGGTAGCGCTCGCGCAACTCGTCATTGGAAACGCACTCCATCATGTCGGGATGGGTGGCGTAGTAAGTTCGTTCAAACATATCCTTCTCCTGTTCAGGCTTGCGCGCGCGGCTCGTCGAGCCGGTAGGCGCGCTTGGCAAGACCATAACTAAGTTCGTGGGCGAGTTCCGCCGCTTCCCAGTCCTCGATCCGGTGTTCGGCGACGAGGCGGGCGAGGAAGGCGCAGTCGACGCGGCGGGCGACATCGTGACGCGCGGGGATCGACAGGAAGGCGCGGGTGTCGTCGTTGAAGCCGACCGTGTTGTAGAAGCCGGCGGTCTCGGTCGTCATCTCCCGGAATCGGCGCATGCCCTCCGGGCTGTCGTGAAACCACCAGGCCGGTCCCAGCTTGAGGCAGGGATAGTGGCCGGCCAGCGGGGCAAGCTCACGCGCATAACTGCTCTCGTCCAGCGTGAAGAGGATGACCGACAGGCCGGGCTCATCGCCGAACCGGTCGAGCAGCGGCTTGAGCGCGCGGACATAGTCGGTGCGAGCAGGAATGTCGGCGCCCTTGTCGCGGCCGTACGCCTGGTGGAGCCAGCGGTTGTGGTTGCGGAAGGCGCCGGGATGGATCTGCATGACCATGCCGTCCTCGACGCTCATCGCCGCCATCTCGGTCAGCATTTGTGCGCGGAACAGCTCGGCATCCTCCGCGCTCCATGTGCCAGCCACGACGCGAGCGAACAGCGCTTCCTTGTCCGCCTCCTGCAAGTCGGCGGTCAGCGCGGTCGGATGGCCGTGGTCGGTCGCGGTCGCGCCGGCCGCGCGGAAATCCGCCCGCCGTTTGCGATGCGCGGCGAGATAGCCGGTCCAGCTATGGACGTCCTCACCTGTCAACTCTCCGAAGCGAGCGAATGCGCTCCCGAAATCCTCGTGCTCGGGATCGATCACCGCGTCGGGGCGATAGGTGGTTATCACCTGTCCGCCCCAGCCCGAGGCACGGATCGCGGCGTGATGATCGAGATCGTCCTGCGGCCCCTCTGTCGTAGCGAGCCACTCGATGCCGAAGCGGTCGAAAAGCGCGCGCGGCCGGAACGCCGGCGTTGCAAGCGCCTCCGTGATCCGGTCGTAATACTGGTCCGCCGTGGCGGCCTCCAGGCGCACGTCGATGCCGAACACGTCTGCGAACACGTGATCCAGCCACAGCCGCGACGGCGTGCCGCGGAAGAGGTGATAGTGAGAGGCGAAGAGCCGCCACGCCGCACGCGGATCGGCTGCGGAAGGGCCGGTCTTGCTCGAAACGCCGAGCGCCTCCAGCGACACGCCCTGGCTGTAGAGCATCCGGTACAGGTAGTGGTCCGGCGCAAGCAGGAGTTCGGTCGGATTCGTCCACGCGGCATCGGCCGCGAACCAGACGGGATCGGTATGGCCGTGCGGGCTGACGATGGGCAGCGCACGCACCTCTTCATAGAGCGCCCGCGCGACGGAGCGCACACCCGGTTCGGCCGGGAGCAGGCGATCGGGATCCAGATTGAGGGGCCGCGTCATTCCTGTCCTTCTCGGGCGGCAATCGATGTCGCCTTGTCGCTTTGGTAACCGGTGTCAAACTGCGATGCAAGGGTGCCTTTGCGCGCGTTCAAGCACGGAGTTAAGGCCGCGGCGGTGCAACCGAGGCCCGGCGAACGAGACTGGAAAGAAAGAACGAGGGTTCTGCCGCCGCCTTGGCACGGTCGCTGGCGTTGCCGACGAGTTTCAATGCGGCCGAACGGGCCATCGGAATGATCGGCCAGCGGACCGTGGTGAGCGGCGGCCAGATGTGCGCGGCAATGGCCGTGTCGTCGAAGCCGATGACCGACAGGTTCTCCGGCACGGATAGGCCGCGCTGATTGGCAGCGTGCACAACGCCCGCGGCCATCTCGTCGTTCGAAGCGAAGATGGCCGTCGGCGGCGGCCCGAGATCCAGCAGTCGGTTAGCGGCCGCGATGCCCGATTCGAAGGTGTAGTTGCCCTCCGCGATGAAGTTTCTCGGCAGTTCGATGCCTGCCGCCTCGATCGCCTGTTCGAAGCCCGCGCGGCGCTCGGCGGCCGAGCGGAACCCGCGAGGCCCCTCAATGAGGGCGATGAGACTGTGACCCTGGTCGATCAGATAAGTGGTTGCCTCGCGGACGGCCTCGCGGTCGTTCGACGCGACGAGGTGCTCGGGATCGTCGAGCTGCGCCGAGCCCATACGCACGTAGCGGCAGCCGAGCTCCTCGCACAGTTCCGCCAGCACGTCGTTCTCCGAGATCGGCGGCAGCAGCAGCACGCCGAACAGCCGCTGGCGGCTGAGGAAGGCCCGCACGTCCTCGATCATGAGCGGCGAGCGGCGGTCGACAGGTCGCACGACGAGTTCGAACTCGGTCCCCTGCAGGGCCTCCAATATGCCCTGCTGGACGTTCAGAACCGTCTGCGCGTTCGGGTTGTCGTGAATGAGGCCGATGAGGAAGTTGCGGCGGAGCGCCAGGGCCCGCGCCTGCGGATTGGGGACGTAGCCGAGTTCCGCGATCACCCGCTCCACGCGCTCGCGTGTCTCGCTGTTGAGAAGAGTGGAGCGGTTGATGACGCGGCTCACCGTCTTCTTCGATACGCCGGCAAGGCGCGCCACGTCGTTGATCGTCGGCTTGGCGGCCCGCTTCGCCGTCGACGATGCTCTATCCTGTTCCGCCAACGCCGTTCCCTCTCTTCTCGACCCGCATAACCACTCCTCTCTCGCCCGCCAAGGTATGGCTCTTGCGAGGGATCGAGGGCGCGCATACACTGACACCGGTTTCCAAGTATGCAAGCTCCATTCGCCCCTACCGCAGACATGCCTCCGCTGCTGCACCTTCACCCACGCGACGACGTCGCGGTGGCCCTGCGGCCGATTGCGGCGGGGGAGGCGCTATCTGCGGGCGGGCGGAGCGTCGTCGCGACAGAGGCCGTGCCGCACGGTCACAAGATCTCGCTGACGCAGCTTGCGCCGGGCATGGACGTTTACAAGTTCGGCTGGCCGATCGGGCGTGCGACGGCGGACATCGCGCCTGGTGCACACGTCCACACACACAACGTCGAAACCCGACTTAAGGGCGTGGAAGGCTACGCATACGATCCATCGCAGCAGGAACCGCTGCCGACCGCCAATGCTGCTGAGTTCCTCGGCTATCGGCGGGCGGATGGCCGGGTGGGCACCCGTAACGAGATCTGGATTCTGCCCACGGTCGGCTGTGTCGGCCGCACCGCAGAGCGGATCGCCGGCATCGCCTCGGCACGCCACGACGAGGCAGTCGACGGCATCCACGCCTTCCCGCATCCGCACGGCTGCTCACAGCTCGGCAGCGATCTCGAGAGCACCCGCTCGCTCCTCGCCGCGCTCGCCTGCCATCCCAACGCCGGCGGCGTGCTGCTGGTCGGGCTCGGCTGCGAGTCGAATCAAATGGACGATCTCGTCGCCGCGATATCGGAGCCGCTGCGCGGCCGCGTGCGCACGCTCCGGGCGCAGGGGGTAGAAGACGAGGTCGAGGAAGGCCTCGCGCTGGTGGACGAACTGGTCAGCGAGGCCTCGCATGCCGAGCGGCGTCCGGCACCCTTCGGCGAGCTCGTCCTCGGCCTCAAGTGCGGGGGTTCGGACGGGTTCAGCGGCCTTACCGCCAACCCGCTCGTCGGTCGTATGGCGGACGTGGTGGTCGGGTCGGGCGGATCGGCAATCCTGACCGAAATCCCGGAAATCTTCGGGGCCGAGCACCTGCTGATGGCCCGCGCGCGCGATACCGAGGTGTTCGATCGCGTTGTCACGCTCGTGAACGATTTCAAGCGCTACTTCCTCGAAAGCGGGCAACCGGTTTCCGAGAACCCCTCTCCGGGTAATCTCGCCGGCGGGATCACCACACTGGAGGAAAAATCGCTCGGCGCCGTGCAGAAAGCCGGCCAGTCGCCGGTCGGCGACGTGCTCCGCTACGGCGAGCGGGTGCGGCGGCAAGGGCTGACCCTGCTCGAAGCGCCGGGAAACGACGCGGTCTCCTCGACCGCGCTCGCAGCCGCGGGTGCGACCCTGATCCTGTTCACGACCGGCCGCGGCACGCCGCTCGGCTTTCCGGCCCCAACGGTGAAGATCGCATCGAACTCCGAGCTGGCGGCGCGTAAGCCGCGATGGATCGATTTCGATGCAGGAGTGGTGCTGACAAGCGGCCTCGACTCTGCCGCGGCCGCGTTGCTCGACCGGATTCTCGCGCTCGCTTCGGGCGAACCAACTGCGTCCGAACGGAACGACGAGCGGGAGATTGCGATCTGGAAGCGCGGCGTAACGCTCTGAGCGTGTGCCGACCCCAGGTTCATCCCGCACCGCATGCAGTCCGAACAGCGAAAAACGTGAAGCACTGTTGCTTATGACACCGGTTTCCAATATCAAATGGATGAAGATCTTCAGGGGTTTGACGTGACGGTGGTGAACGAAGATGCCGCGGCCATTGCCAGCCGCTTTCTCGCGGCGCGGCGGACAGCGGACGGCCTGGCCGATTATCCCGGCACGCTTCCCGATACGCTCGCCGCGGCGTACGCGGTCCAGGATCGCGCCATTGCCGAATGGCAGCACCCGATCATCGGCTGGAAAGTCGGCCGGATCATGCCCCCGCTAAGTGATCGCCTTCAGGCTGACCGCCTCGCCGGGCCGATTTTTCTCAGTCGGGACGATAGCCAGGACATGCCGATCTTCGCCCGGGGGTTCGCCGCGGGCGAGGCCGAGTTCCTGCTGCGCATCGGCGCAGCGCCCGCGGCCGGGAAGAAGACCTTCACGTTGGAGGAAGCGGCGGATCTCATCGATGCCGTGCATGTCGGCCTTGAGATCGCGAGCTCTCCGCTAGGCGCGATCAACGAGATCGGGCCGATGGCGGTCATATCGGACTTCGGCAACAACAACGGCTTGGTGATCGGGTCCGCCATTCCGAACTGGCGCAACAGCGGCTTCGAGGAGTGGGAGGTCCGCACACTCATCGACGGCCAGGAAGTCGGAACCGGCCGAGCCTCCTCTTTCCCCGATGGAGCGATCGGCTCCGCGCGTTTCCTGTTCGAGCTCCTGGCCGAGCGCGGGATCGCTCTCACGCCCGGCCAATGGATCTCGAGCGGCGCCGTGACCGGCGTCCACGACGCCCGCCCCGGCCAGACGGTCGAGGGGCGGTTCAATGGCTATTCCGTCGAGTGCCGGCTGGTCGAAGCACGGCCGGAGTAGTATCCCGGCGATGAGCCGCCGATGGCCGGCCGCTCTCGCCTAGTGCTTCCATTCACGGGTCAGGAGATCGGCGCTCTCGCCATCCCATTTCACCTCGATCTTACGGCCCTGCGGATCGTTGCCCTCGGGCCCGTATAGCTCGTAAATGACGACGCCGTCGGCTTGCACGCTCTCGATGATGCGGGTGGGTGCAAACGCGCCGTCATGGCCGGTCAGCGCCTGGCGGACCGGCAGCGGCGTCTCCGCCAATGCGATGTCGCGCTGGGTCTCGACCACGCGCCATTGGCCGCCCTCCTGCACGATGTCGAACTCGATCTCGGTTCCGTCGGGCAGCGTCCCGCCGATGTCGTAGTACGAGCGCCCGTCCCGCGTTTCGGCTTCCGCCTCACGGATGGTGAACCCCTCGCGCTCGGCATTCGCCGCGGCGAGAACCTCGGCGAGGACGTCCTCCACAGGCACGTCACGCTTGCCGGACGTCGTTACCGTCGCTGGATCCGAGGGCGATTCCGACGGGCCGGAACAGGCAGCGACAGCGGACAGCAGCAGGATCGAATATGCGCGGGTCATCGCCTTCTCCTCACTTGAAGTAGTTCGGCAGCGTCATGGAGAGTTCGGGAATGTAGGTGATCAACAGCAGCGCGAGAACGAGCGCGCCGTAGAACGGCCAGATCGTCTTCACCGCCCGCTCGACGGGAATCTTGCCGATCGCCGAGCTCACGAACAGGACCGAACCCACGGGCGGCGTCACCAGTCCGATGCCGAGGTTCAGCATCAGGATTATCCCGAAATGCACCGGATCGATGCCCAGCGGCATCAGGATCGGAAGGAAAATCGGCGTCGTGATCACGATCAGCGGCGCCATGTCCATGAAGGTGCCGAGCAGGAGCAGGATGACATTGATGATGAGGAGGATCAGGATCGGGTTGTCGGTTATGAAGCCGATCAAGTTTGCGAGCTCAGCAGGGACTTCGAGGATTGCCAGCGCGAACCCGAAGCCCGTGGCCGAGGCGATGATGAGGAGCACCATCGCGGTTGTCTTCACCGACTGGATGGCCGCCGCCATGAATTCCGCCAGGCCCAGCGTCCGGTAGACCAGAGCGCCGACGAGAATGGTGTAGATGACCGCGATCGCGGAGCTCTCCGTCGCGGTGAAGATGCCGCTCAGGATGCCGCCCATGATGATGATCGCCGTCAGCAGGCCCGGCAGCGCGTAAAGCGTCGCGCGCAGGAATGGCCGCCAGCCCGGGAAGACACCGCGCGGATAACCCCTCCGGCGCGCGACGACATAAGTAGCGATCATGAGCAGGAGGCCGGTGAGGACGCCCGGAATGACACCCGCGAGAAACAGATCGCCGATGGAAACTCCGGTGCCCGAAGCCGCCGCATAGATGATCATGTTGTGCGAGGGCGGGATCAGCAGCCCGACGATCGCGCCGGTCGCCGTCACGTTCACTGCATAGTCGGCGTCGTAACCCTTTTCCTTCATCAGCGGAACGAGCGTGGAGCCCATGGCGGAGGCGCAGGCGATGGCAGAGCCGGAGACTGCGCCGAACAGCATCGATGCGCCGACGTTCACCTGCCCCAGTCCGCCGCGCGTGCGGCCGAACGTCGCCTCGGCCACCTGCACCAGCCGGGTCGCTATCCCCGCGCGGTACATGAGGTCCCCGGCGAAGATGAAGAAGGGAATGGCCATGAGGCTGAACACGCTGATCCCCGCGGCCATTCGCTGAAACACGACGACCAGCGGAAGGTCGATGGCGAGGAACGCCGCGATCGTCGCGCCGAGGAGGGCGAAAGCAACCGGTACGCCGATCAGCAGCAGCACCAGCAGCGTGAGGAAGAGGACCGCTAGCTCCACTGGCCGTCCTCCACATCCGCGCTCTCTTCGCCGGTACTGTCCTCGATGATCAGTTCCACCGCGAAGAAAGCCATCAAGGCGCCCGACAGCGGCAGCGGCAGGTAGGCGACCCCCCGCGGCAGCCCCAGCGTGGGGATCACGTGACTCCATGTCCGCGCCACCAGTTCACCGCCCCAGACGAGAAGGGCGATACCGCCCAGGCCCACGATCACATGCGCAAGCAGGCGCAGCACGCGCCGGCGCGACGGCCGCAGCGCCGATTGCACGGCTACGATACGGATGTGGAAGCCCTCGCGAACGCCGGCAGCGGCGGCGAAGAACACGTACCAGATCATGAGAACCAGAGCTGCCTGCTCGGCCCACGAGGGGCTATCGTTCAGCACGAACCGCCCGAACACCTGCCAGCCGATGATCGCGGTCATCGCGATCAGCCCCACTGCGCCGGCACAAAGCAGGGCGGCGCTGGCCGCGCGGTTCATGCGCTTCAATCCGTCAAGCATTGCCATCCCCCATCGCCAGCGCCGCGCGCATGACTTCCCTCTGCGCGTCGCTCCTGACGAAACTCTCCCAGACCGGGCGCATCTTCTGCCGGAAGGGTCCGGGATCGACTTCATTCACCCGGACGCCATCCGCGATCAGCGTCTCCTCTGCAGCGGCAACCCGAGCGTCCCACAGGCCGCGCATGTAGGGCACCGACTCTCGCGCACTCTCCATCACGATCTCCCGGTCCGCGGCAGCGAGGTTGTCCCAACTCACCTTCGACATCAGCAGAACTTCTGGTGCCATGACGTGGCGCGTGAGGCTGTAGTAGGGCGCGGCTTCGTAGTGCCGCCCGCTCTCGTAGGAGGGCCAGTTGTTCTCCGCCCCGTCGATCACGCCCTGGACGAGGCCCTGGTAAACCTCACCGATGTCCATCGGCGTCGGGTCGGCGCCGAGATTGCGGATCATCGCCACGTAGAGATCGGAATTTTGGACCCTGATCTTCATGCCGTTCATGTCCGCCGGCCGCTCGATCGGGCCTCTCGTGTTGTAGAAGGACCGCGCACCGGAATCGTAGAAACAGAGGCCGACCATCCCGTGCGGCACGAGCGAGGCGAGCACCCGCTCCCCGGGCCTCGCGTCCAGCACGCGCCGCAGATGCGCTTCGCTATCGAACAGGAAGGGCAGCGAAAAGATTGTGGTGAGCGGTTCGATCGAGTTGAGCGGCGCGAGATTTACACGGTTGAAATCGAGGCCGCCGAAGCTGGTGATCTCCAGCGTATCGCGCTCCGCGCCGAGCTGGCCACTGGGAAAGAGCTTGATCCGAAGCCTGCCGCCGCTGCGCTGCTCCACGAGATCGCCGAAGTACCGGAACGCCCGTACCGTCGGGTAATCGGCAGGATGGGTATCGGTGCCGAACAGCGTCGATCGGCCGCCCCTGTCGCACCCGGTGAGTCCCGCGGCGAGCGCCCCGCCGACGAACATGCGCCGACTGACTCTCAACACTTGGCCCCGCGGCCGGAAACCTTGCACGCGCTTGCGCCCACGACCCTCACCTCTCCCAACTTGCCGCATCTTGTGGCGGCCACTTGGGTCAGGTTTTGCACATTATGACACCGGTTTCCAGAGGGAATTTTATGCGTTGGTTAGAGGGAGTGCGGGCTACGGCTGGCTGGCCGCCAGCTACTATCCAGTTGAATGCATGTAAGGACGACGGCGCGTGCAGCGCTCCGCTCGGCGGTGGTGAAGTAGGACCGAGTGGTCCGCCCATGCGCGCCGAGGGTCGCAAGATCACCGAGCCTAGCTCAACCTGGCTAGCCGGGATTTTCGGCGAGCACGGTCCACTTGGCCTCGCCCGCGCTGTTCTCGATCATGGCCTCGACGAAGGCCATCGTCCGCAGACCGTCGTCGATCCCGGGGAACCAGGCCGCCTCGCCAGGCCGCGGCGGATTCGCGGCGCCTGCGCGCAAGGCGCGGCCGAAGCTGCGGTAGAGGTTGGCGAAGGCTTCGATATAACCCTCTGGGTGACCTGCCGGGACGCGCAGGCGCGCCATGGTCGAAGCGTCGAGACCGGGACCACCCGCGCGGATGATCTCTGCCGGGCGGTCGAGCCAGCGTAGCGTCAGCGTGTTCGGCTCCATCTGCGACCAGTCGAGGCCGCCCTTCTCGCCGTGGATGCGCAGGCGCAGCCCGTTTTCGTCACCCGCCGCCACCTGGCTGGCCTTGAGCACGCCGCGCGCACCGCCTTCGAAGCGCAGCAGCGCCGCCACGTCGTCGTCGAGACGGCGGCCCGGCACATGCGTGGTCAGGTCCGCGCTCAGGTGCTCGACCTTCAGGCCGGACACATGCTCGGCGAGTTGAAACGCGTGCGTGCCGATGTCACCCAGGCAGCCGCCCAGCCCGGCCCGTGCCGGGTCGGTGCGCCACTCGGCCTGCTTGTTGCCGTCGCGGTCGATCGGCTCGCTCAGCCAGCCTTGCGAGTACTCAACCTGCACCAGGCGGATCGCACCGAAATCGCCGCGCGCGACGCGCACGCGCGCTTCCTCGACCAACGGATAGCCGCTGTAGGTGAAGGCGAGGCCGTAGAGCTTGCCGCGGCGTGCGACGGCTTCGGCGATCGCCCGCGCTTCGGCGAGGTTCAGTGCCATCGGCTTTTCGGACATGACGTGAAAACCGGCATCGAGCCCGGCGATCGCCATCGGGGCGTGCAGATGGTTCGGCGTTACGATCGCCAGCGCTTCCATCCGCTGGTCCTCCGGCAGCGCTGCTTCCGCCGCCAGCAGCGCGTCGAGGGTGGCATAGGCCCGCGCCGGATCAAGGCCGAGCGCGTCGGCGCTTCGCAGGTTGCGTTCGGGGTCGCTGCTGAATGCGCCGCAGATCAGCGAAAACTCACCATCAAGAGCTGCCGCCATCCGGTGCACCGCGCCGATGAAAGCGCCCTCGCCGCCCCCGGCCATGCCATAGCGAATTTTCGGCTGCGCGCTCATCCCATTCTCCACTTTCTTAATTCCGAAAAATGATTGCATAATTCGTTTGTGAACGGTTACATGCCTCTACCGGCTGTTTCCAGACGGGAGAGGATAAATGAAGTTTCTTATGGGCCTCCCTCCGGTGGCCGCCATTTTGATTGCCCTGGCGCTGATGCCTTCCACTCAGGTGCGGGCGGATCCTGCCCCCGATGCCGGAGCCCAGGCCTTCGCCGCCTGCCGTGCCTGTCATACTCTGAACGCGGGCGGCAAGAGCACAATGGGCCCCAATCTTCACGGCGTATTCGGCCGACAGGCGGGTTCCGTCCCCGGGTTCAACTATAGCCCGGCGCTCAAGGCGTCGAAAATCCGCTGGGATGAGAAGACCCTCAACGAGTATCTGGCCGCGCCGACCAAGAAGGTCCCCGGCACGCGGATGTTCGTCAAGGTTGCCGATCCGGCCCGCCGTGCTGCACTGATCGACTATCTCAAGGCCGAAACGGCCAAGTGATTCGGAAGGGGGCGGCGGCATGAAGGGCCCGGCAGTTTTTCTCGCGCAGTTCATGAGCGACTCCGCGCCGTTCGACACACTGCCTTCCGCCGCCCGCTGGATGGCCGAAGCTGGCTATGTCGGCATTCAGGTTCCGACCACCGACAGCCGCTGCATCGACTTGCGCCTGGCAGCCGAAAGCCAGGACTACTGCGACGAACTCGCCGGCACCTGCCGGGAGGCGGGGGTCGAGATCACGGAACTCTCGACTCATCTGCAAGGCCAACTGGTCGCGGTTCATCCGGCCTATGACGTGGCATTCGATGGCTTCGCGCCCGAGGCGGTGCGAGGGAAGCCGGCGGAACGGCAAGCATGGGCGGTCGAACAACTCCATCTCGCGGCCAAGGCGAGCCGGCGGCTGGGGCTCAAGGCGCACGCGACGTTCTCGGGCGCGCTGGCCTGGCCCTATCTCTATCCCTGGCCGCAGCGCCCCGCGGGGTTGGTCGAAGAGGCATTCGCCGAACTCGCCAAGCGCTGGCGGCCGATCCTCGATGCGTTCGAGGAAGAGGGCGTCGATCTCGCCTACGAGATCCATCCCGGCGAGGACCTGCACGATGGCGTCACGTTCGAACGCTTCCTCGCGGCGGTGGACAACCACCCGCGCGCCAACATTCTCTACGATCCCAGTCATTACGTGCTGCAGGCGCTCGATTATCTCGAGTTCATCGACATCTATCACGAGCGCATCCGGATGTTCCACGTCAAGGATGCCGAACTCAATCCGAACGGGCGCTCGGGCGTCTATGGGGGCTACCAGGACTGGGTGAACCGACCGGGCCGCTTCCGCTCGCTCGGCGACGGGCAGGTGGATTTCTCGGGCATTTTCTCGAAGCTGACGCAGTACGGCTATGACGGCTGGGCCGTGCTGGAATGGGAGTGCTGCCTGAAGCACCCCGAGGACGGCGCCCGCGAAGGCGCGCCGTTCATCGCCGCGCACATGATCCGCCAGCCCGAACGCGCGTTCGACGATTTCGCCGCAGGCAGCGATCCCGCGCTCAATCGCGCGCTGTTGGGACTGGATTGAGCACCCGGCCGCACGTCCGGAACGATAAAGAAGAAAGGGAGGGAGCGCCAGATGGCCGCGACGTTGAATAAGGGAAGGCTGTTCTGGCTGGGCGTCCTCGCCCTGTTCACTGCCGCATCGAGCCTCGCGATCCGCGGCGCGATCGCCAGCGGGCTCAAGGCCGAGTGGATCGATCCCATCGCTCCGCTGCAGGCGGGCGAACTGCTCGCCGCCGCCCTGGGCGCGGCGTTCCTCAGCTTCGCGATCACCCTGTTCGTCGCGAGCGCCCTGCTGGACCAGATCGGGATGAAGGGGTGCCTGCTGGGTGCAGGCTTGTGCTTCCTCGTCGGCCCGCTGCTGATCATCACTGCCGGCGATATCGCGACCGGCATGACCGTCTATACTCTGGTCTGGCTTGGCATGCTCCTCAGCGGCATCGGCTGGGGGCTGACCGAGGCGGCGATCAACCCACTGACGGCGCAGCTTTATCCCGAAGACACGACGCACCGACTCAACGTGCTGCATGCCTGGTTTCCCGGCGGGATCATCGTCGGCGGGCTGGCTGGATTCTTTCTCTCCGCCACCCTGCCGTGGCAAGGCATCATGGCGCTGGTGATGATCCCGGCGGTGGCAACCGTCGCGATCGCGGCGACCACGACTTTCCCGCCTCCGCTGCGCAGTGAAAGCGGCGTGACGTTCGGTGAGATGGTGAGCGAGGTGTTCCGCCGCCCCAGCTTCTTCATCTGGTTCGGCGCTATGTTCCTGACCGCCGCGTCCGAGCTCGCGCCCGGCCAGTGGATCGACGTCGCCCTTTCGAACCGCGTCGGCATGCGCGGCATCCTGCTGCTGGTTTACGTCAATGCGTTGATGTTCGTGTTCCGCCATTTCGCCGGCCGGCTGGCCAACAAGATCTCCAATCCGGGCCTGCTCTGGGTATCCAGTCTGCTCGCCGCGATCGGGCTGTTCATGCTGAGCCAGGCGCAGTCGCCGGCCGCGGCGATCCTCGCCTCGACCGTATGGGGGCTGGGCGTGTGCGTGATGTGGCCGACGATGCTCGCCTCGGTCGCCGAGCGTTATCCGCGCGGGGGATCGTGGGCCCTCGGGCTGGTCGGATCCGCGGGTGCCCTCGCCAGCTTCTTCGTTCTCCCCCGGCTGGGCGCGATGTTCGACGAGGCCAAGATCGAATTCGCTGGCGGCCCCGAGGCTTTCGCGCGGCTGACCGGCGCGGCGAAGCTCGCGGTGGAGGACGCGGCGGCATCGGTCTCGTTCCAGCGGCTGGCGATCCTGCCGGTGATCCTCCTGGCGGTGTTCGGCTTCATCTGGCTGCGCGAGCGCGGCAAGTCGCGGGCCATGCTCGCGGGTGAGGCGGCGTGAGCCTGTCGCGCCGCACGGTGCTGGTCGGTAGTGCAGCCACGGCCGCGGCCGCGGCAACAATGGGCAGTGGCGCCTCGGCGCAAAACGCTGCTCGGTTCTCGCTCGGCTACGCGCCGCATGAAGGGAGCTTCAAGAGCCGCGGCAACCGGCTCGAGCAGATCGCCTATGCGGCCGATATGGGCTTCACCGCCTGGGAAGACAACGAGGCGGCGGGCCGTTCGGTCGCCGAACAGACCGCTATGGCGCGCGCGCTGCAGCAGCGCGGCATGACCATGGGCGTGTTCGTCGCGAGCATGCCCCGGTGGAGCGATTTCCGCCCGGTCCTCGGCGCCGACGACGATAGCGACCGGCAGGCCTTCCTCGCCGACATCCGCGTGTCGGTAGATGTTGCGAAGCGGCTCAATGCGAAGTGGATGACGGTCGTCCCCGGCTTCCTCGAACGCAAGCTGCCGGTGGAGATTCAGACCGGCCGGATCGTCGACACCATGCGCCGCGCGGCCGAGATCGTCGAGCCGCACGGGCTCGTCATGGTGATGGAGCCACTGAACACGCTGGTGAACCACCCGGGCGTGTTCCTGCGGACCATTCCGCAGGGCTTCGCCGTCGCCAGAGGCACGGATAGCCCGGCAGTGAAGGTCCTCGCCGATCTCTACCACGAGCAGATCCAAGCCGGGAATCTGATCAACACGATGGCGACCTGCTGGGACGAGATCGGCTACATTCAGTTCGGCGACAATCCGGGGCGCAACGAGCCCGGCACCGGCGAGATCAACTATCGCAACGTCGTCCGCTGGCTGCGCGCGAAGAGGTTCGCGGGCGTGATTGGCATGGAACACGGCAATTCGATCGAAGGCCGCGCGGGGGAGGAGCGGCTGGTCGCCGCCTACCGAGCGATCGACGCGGCATGAGGAGGAAACGAGTGAGGCATTTCAATATGGCGACGGCGATCGCTGTCGCGACATTGGCGGGAGGCGCCGTCATGGCGCAGGACAAACCGGGCTTTCGCGACACGCCGCTGCTGCCCGACGGCAAGTGGAAGGTGCATGACGCCGACCGGCCCCACCCCGACGTCGTGACGCCGGGCGCCACGCCGGGCGCGCCGCCGTCCGACGCGATTGTGCTGTTCGACGGCAGCTCGCTCGACGCGTGGGAGCCGACCGGCCAACCGTGGCATCTCGCAAACGGCGTGATGACCGTGCCCGCACGCGAAGAGGGGGAGGAGGCGAGCACGCTCGTCAGCAAGCAGAGCTTCGGCGACGTTCAGCTCCACCTCGAATTCCGCTCCCCCAACCCTCCGCAGAAGAACTCGCAGGACCGGGGCAACAGCGGCGTGTGGTTCATGGAACGCTACGAGGTCCAGATCCTCGACGGCTACGACAATCCGACCTACGCCGACGGTACCGTGGGCGCGATCTACGGATGGAAGCCGCCGCTGGTGAACGCCTCGCGCAAGCCGGGCGAATGGCAGAGCTACGACATCGTCTTCGAACGGCCGCACTTCGCTGCCGACGGGTCGGTCGAGCGGCCCGCCTACGTCACCGTGTTCCTGAACGGCGTGCTGGTGCAGAACCGCCAGCCGTTCCTCGGCTCGACCATATGGCGCGATGTCGGAAAGTACGAAGCGCATGCCGATGCCGCGCCGATCCAGCTTCAGGATCATGATTCGCCGGTATCGTTCCGCAATATCTGGGTCCGGCCGCTGTCCGAGGCAGCGCTGAGCCATGACGCGATGGGAGACCACCAGTGATCGATCGCAGAGACGCCCTTGCGGGCATCGTCGCCATGTTCGGAGCCACGCTGTTCGCGCCGATCGCGCGCGCGGCCTCGGTCCAAGTCGCGGTGATCGATACCGGCCCGCCGAGCAGCGCCGTCTTCACCGCCGGGCAGCGCGTGCTGGTGAGTGCGCTGAGCGACCGGGTGATCCCCACCACCGACACGCCGGGTGCAATCGCAGCGGAAGTGCCGCAGTTCATCGAGAAGCTGCTCGCCGATTGGGCCCGGCCCGAGGACAAGCAGCCGATCCTCGCCGGGCTCGACGCGATCGAGGCGCGCAGCCGGCGCGACTACAAGGTCGCCGCGGCTGACGCCACGCCCGAGCAGCAGGACGCGCTGTTGACCCTGGCGATGAACGATCAGCTTCCCGGCGGGGCGGACTTCTTCGACAAGTTCCGCCAGCTCGTCATCACCGGCTACTACACGTCGGAGATCGGTATCACGCAGGAGCGCGAATACCTCCCCGTCCCCGGCAAATACGACGGCGCCTACCCTTACGCCAACGTCACCAAGGTCTTTTCGTCATGAGGGCGAGCAGACGGCAGATGCTCGCCGGCAGCGCGGCTCTCGCAGCCGTCTTCGCCGCCGGCCCACTCGTCGCCCGGGGCGCCCCGGCGGGACGGAAAATCGGCCTCCAGCTCTACACCGTGCGCGAGCTGTTCGCGCCCGATCCGATCGGCACGCTCGAGAAGGTGGCGGCGATCGGCTACCGCGAGGTCGAATATGGCGGCGGGGGGTACGAGGCGATGGACCACTCCGCGCTGCGCAAGGCGATGGACCGCCTCGGCCTCACCGCCCCGTCGATCCACGTCGGTTACGATGCGCTCGCCGGCAAGTTCGATGAGACGGTGGCCATGGCCCGCACGCTCGGTGCCAACACGATCATCGTCCCGTGGATGGAGGAGAAGTTTCTCGAAGCCGCCGCCTGGCGCGGCGCGGTCGCAGACTTCAACCGGTTCGCCGAACGGCTCAAGACGGCGGGCCTGGCCTTCGCCTATCACAACCACGATTTCGAGTTCACGCATAAGGACGGCGACCGGACCCTGTTCGACGTCCTGGTAGCCGAGGGCGATCCCGAGCTCGTCGGCATCGAGCTCGACCTGTTCTGGGCGATCACCGCGGGGCAGGACGCCAAGGCGCTGATCCGCCGCCTGCCCGGCCGGATCTACGCCTATCACGTGAAGGACATGACCGCCGACGGCGCGATGACCAGCGTCGGCAAGGGCGTGATCGACTTCGCCGACATCTTCACGCTGAACGATGTCGCGGGCGTCCAGCATCTCTACGTCGAGAACGATCAGTCGCCGGCGCCCTACCTGCCGGACATCACCACCAGTTTCACCACGCTGAGCCGCCTCGGCGCCTGAACCGATTACGCAAGGAACATTTCTCATGGCAGCGACGGACCAATTCGACGCAATCGTCATCGGCTCGGGCGTCAGCGGCGGCTGGGCCGCGAAGGAGCTCACCGAGAAAGGGCTGCGCGTGCTGATGCTCGACCGCGGCGTGATGGTCGAGCATGGCGCGGACTATACCTACGACGGCGCCCCGCCCTACGAGATTCCGGCGCGCAACATGATGCCCAGGCCGCTGGTGAAGAGCGACTACTTCATCGCCACGCACGGCTATGTCTCGCCCAGCAACCAGAAGTTCTACAACAACGACCGCCTCAACCCCTACGCCTACGACGAGGGCGAGAAGTTCTACTGGATCCGCCCCGGCGCGGTCGGCGGCAAGTCTCTTATCTGGGGCCGCTGGTCGTTCCGCTGGGGGCCCGAGGACTTCGAGGCGAACAAGCGCGAGAACATCGGCGGCGAATGGCCGATCGGCTATGACGACCTCGCGCCCTGGTACGACTATGTCGAGAACTACGTCGGCGTCTCGGGCTCGCGCGAGAACCTGCCGCAACTGCCCGACAGCCAGTTCCAGCCGCCGATCCCGATGAATGTCGCGGAAAAGTGGGTGAAGGAACGGCTCGAGGCGTCCTCGCCGGGGCGCAAGCTGATCCACACGCGTCTCTCCAACATGACGGAGGACAAGCCGGAGCAGGGCCGCAGCAAGTGCCAGTTCCGCGCCCAGTGCGGCCGCGGCTGCTCGTTCGGCGCCTATTTCTCGACTCAGGCGGTGACGCTCCCTGCGGCGCGGGCAACGGGGCTGCTGACGCTGCGTTCGGACGCGGTGGTCAGCAACCTCGAGTACGATCCGGCGACCAAGCGAGTCACCGGCGTGCGCGTGGTGGACGCGAACACGAAGCAGGCGGAGATCATCCCGGCGCGGCTGGTCTTCCTCTGCGCCTCGGCGATGGCCTCGACGCAGATCCTTATGAACTCGCGCATCCCCGGCACCGGCCGCAGCCACTTCGACAACAGTGGCACGCTCGGCCGCTATGTCATGGACCACATCTTCCGGGTCGACATCTCGGGCGATATCGCAGGCATGACCGAATACATCGAATACGGCCGGCGTCCGGGCGGGGTCTACATCCCGCGGTTCCGCAATGTCGGGGGCGAGGAAGGGATCGGCTTCCTGCGCGGCTACGGCTATCAGGGCAGCGCCTATCGCAGCCCGCTGCCGCCCGAGGGCTTCGGCGCTTCGATGAAGCACGGCATGCGCGGCTACGGCCCGTGGAAGTTCGGCATGGGCGCGTTCGGCGAATGCCTGCCTTACGAGGACAACCACGTCTCGCTCCACCCGGACAAGGTCGACCGCTTCGGGATTCCCCAGATGCGCTTCAACGTGACCTTCCGCGACAATGAGCTCAAGATGATGAGCGACGCGCAAACCGAGGGCGAAAGGATGCTGCGTGCCGCCGGCCTGACGAACGTAACGAGCAATCGCCGGGAGCACGTTCCCGGCGATGCGATCCACGAGATGGGCGGCGCACGCATGGGCGCCGACCCCCGCCAGTCGGTCCTCAACAAGTGGAGCCAGGCGCACGACGCGGCCAACCTCTTCGTGACCGACGGTGCGCAGATGGCCTCGATCTCCTGCGTGAACCCGTCGCTGACCTTCATGGCGCTCACCGCCCGTGCGGCCGACTACGCGGTCAAGCAGTTAAAGGCGGGCGCGATCTAACGGTAGACAGGTCATGGGCGCACAGACAAACGGCCGCTATCGTCCGCTGCTCTGGACCGCCGCGCTCCTGGTCGCCGGAGCGTGCCAGGCGCAGGCACCGGCGGACGGCCCACCGACCACCCTGCGCGACGTAACCGCGACCCATCTGCCGCAGGCGCCCGAGTTACATGCCCTCGATATCGCGCTCGCCGATTACGATGGCGACGGCGATCTCGATGCGGCGCTCGCGGTCGAGGGTGACGTGAATCGGATCTACCTCAACGATGGGCATGGCCGCTTCGCCTGGCGCGAGGGCGCCTTCGGTCAGCGCCCGCACGACACCGAACACGTGCGCGCGGCCGATTTCGACCGCGACGGCCATATGGACGTGATCTTCGTCGCCGAGGACGACCGGACACACCAGTTGTTCCTCGGCCGCGGCGACGGGCGATTCGTCGACGCGAGCGACCGGCTGCCGGCGAGGAGCGAAGGCAACGGACTGGCAGTGGGCGACGTCGACGGCGACGGCCTGCCCGATATCGTCGTCGGCAATTCGGGCGAGGAGGAAGGGGGCCGCAACTTTCTCTGGCTGAACGATCCGCGCCGGCCGGGCTGGTTCGAGGATCGCACCGTGACGCATTTGCCAACGGTCGGCAACAGGGCGCAGGGCGTCGCACTCGCCGACTTGGACGGCGATGGCGATCTCGATATGGCAGTTGCGACCGAAGCGCCCCCGACACGGCTGCTCGTCAACGACGGCACGGGCCGTTTCGCAGAGGCATCTGCCAGGCTCGATCAGGTCACGCCGCTCGAGACGCGCGAGGTCCACGTGTTCGATGCCAATGGCGACGGAAGGCGCGACCTCCTGCTGCTCAATCTCACCAGCAATGCCGGGGACTGGGAAAAGGACCCGCAGGCACGGCTGCTGGTGCAGGACGAATCCGGGCGCTTCGTCGATGAAACGGCCGAGCGCCTGCCGCCCAACCGCTTCTCCAGCTGGGGCGGCGCTGTCATGGATTTTAACGGCGACGGCCATCCCGACCTGATCGTCGGTGCCATCGCGGTGCCCGGCTTCGCCCCCCTCCAGGTCCGCGCCTATGCCAACGACGGCCAGGGTCGGTTTCGCGACGCCACGGCCGCCACCATCCCGAGCACGACCGTCGGCCGAAGCTGGAGCATGGCCGTAGGCGATGTGAACGGCGACGGCGCCGACGACCTCTTCATAGGCGGCTGGGGCACACAGGCCCGCCTGCTCCTCGGACGCCCCGCGTCGGCGGGGAACGAGTAACGCAGCTCGGTCGGTAGGATCGCGACCTTGGCTGAAGCTTTTCAGGAAGCCGAAGCGGCTGTGCCGCAAAACGGGTGGCGGAGCGGGAGGACTGCCAAGAACTATTGTAACAGTTTGTTATAAAGACTCATTTTTTGATCCGGCGTCTGGAAGCCCCACATTTTACCCCACATTAGACATGCGCTTTTCCTAGCATCGCTGGGAAGCAACGAGACCGACTCAGGTGAGACACTTTCCATTGGGGCGAGGTTGAGAGAACTGTCGAAGGAGAGGATTGTCTTAGCGGGTGGCGATGCGGCGCTGCTGCTTCAACTTGCCGAACATGCGCTTGATGCGGTTGCGATCCTCATAGCGGCGGTAGTCGGGATGCTCGGGCACCTTGCGGTTAGAGCGAGGCGAGATGACCGGGCAGGATACCTCGGATCAACAGGCTTTCGCGGAAGCGGTCGCCGTCATAACCCTTGTCCGCCAGCAACGAGCAACTGGTTGATCGCGCCAAACGGCGGCCGCAAGCGCAGGGTCTGCCGAGTCAACGAAACGCCGATCGAGCGCCCGTATAATACAGGCCGGCGAAGCGTGCCACTCCCGCGCGCCTCGGACCCGGCTCGCGAACCGCGTGATCCCGAGTGTGCATTTGCTGATCTGCCGGGCAAGGCCTGCCCTGTTGTTCATCCCGCAACAGGTGTCGCCGATACAGCGATACCGCTGCCCGCGGGGCCGCAGCTAACGGCGCCTCCGACATAGCACATCGGGGACGTCCATGATTCGCGCACTGCTGCTCACCACCGCCGCTCTTTCGGCATGCGAAGTACATGCGCAGGACGCGCGCCCTGACCCAATGAGCGACAGCGAAATTGTCGTGACCGGCACACGCACGGAGGGGCGAACGGCGCTGGAATCGTCGGCACCCGTTGACGTCGTAGAAGGCGATGAAGTTCTGGAGAGCGGCTATCCGGATCTCGGCCGCGCGCTCAATTTCCTCGAGCCGGGCGTGAACTTCGCACGCGCCGCAACGACCGCGACCGCGGCCAACACCCGGCCGGTCACGTTGCGCGGCCTCTCGCCGGACCAGACGTTGGTGCTCGTCAACGGCAAGCGTTGGCATGCGAACGCAGTGCTCAACGTCAACAACAGTATCGGCCGCGGATCGGCAGGTGTCGACCTCGACACCATCCCGCAAAGCGCGATCGAACGGATCGAAGTGCTGCGCGACGGGGCGGCAGCGCAATATGGTTCGGATGCGATCGCGGGGGTCGTCAACATCATCCTGAAATCGAACGCGTCGGGCGGCTACGGCGAATTGCTGGCCGGCATCACCGAAGAAGGCGACGGGCTGAACGGGATGGTGACAGCCAGCGCGGGATTGGGCCTGGGCAATGGAGGCCATTTGACCCTGACTGCGCTCGCGCGCGGGCAGGAGGCGACCAATCGCGCCTTCGTCGATCAGCGTTTCGATCGCGTCACCTACCGCATCGGTGATCCCGAAGCGCGTGTCGCCAATTTCGCGTTCGATGCCGGGCTGCCGCTAGGCAGGGCCGAGCTCTATGCATTTGGCGCGGTTACGCGGAAGATCTCCAACAATGCCGCGGGGTTCCGCGTGCCGGGTTTCTCCCCGCTCTATCCCGACGGCTTCCTGCCGATCATCGAGCCGCGCATCTGGGACTTCGGCGGGACCGTTGGCATCAGGACGGAGTTCGGCCGGCTGCGCGCCAATCTGAGCTACGGCTATGGCGAGAATCAGGCGGACTTCCGCGTCCACGACACCGCCAATATATCGCTCGGCCTGGAGAGCCCGACCAGCTTCGATTCTGGCGGCGTGACCTACGGCCAGCATGTCGGCGACCTTGCCCTTTCGCTGCCGATTGAAGGCCTCCTGGCGGGCGGCAACATCGCGGCGGGCGGCCAGTATCGCAGCGAGCGCTACAGCATCCGCAGCGGTGAGCCGCAGGCCTATTTCGGGCTCGGCGCCGACGGCTTTGCCGGCTTCAACCCGAGCAACCCGACCGACGAGAAACGCGACGCCTATGCCGCCTATCTCGATGTCGAATTGCGGCCGGTCGAAACGCTGCTGCTCGGCGGCGCGGTGCGTCACGACCATTACGACGACTTCGGCGGCGAGACGACCTGGCGCGCGACCGCGCGATTCGATGCAGCGGACGGCGTGGCGCTGCGCGGCACGATCGGTACGGGCTTCAAAGCGCCGTCGCTCCAGCAACAATATTTCAGCGCGATCCAGGGCGCGACAAGCCAGGGCCAGCTCGTCACCGTCGGCACGCTTCCGGTCGCACACCCGGTGGCGCGCGCACTGGGCGCCAGCGACCTCAAGCCCGAGCGTTCGCGCAACACAACGGTCGGGTTGGTGTTCGGGCCGTTCGATGGCTTCGCCTTCACCGCCGACTGGTTCCGCATCCGCATTCGTGATCGGATCGCGCTGAGCGAGCAGCTGGGCGGCGCCGCAGTCCAGGCGATCCTGAATGATGCGGGGATCACCGGATATCAGCAGGTGCGTTTCTTTACGAACGCGGTCGATACCTCGACACGCGGCATCGAAGTCACCGCGCGCTGGCAGGGGAGCCTCGGCGCAGAGACGCGCGGCTCGCTCCAGCTCGGCTATGGCTGGTTCAAGTCGGAACTCGACACCTTGCGTGCCAATCCGGTGCTGCCCTCGCTGCCACTGCTGAGCGACAAGTCGATCCTGTTCCTCACCGATGCGCAGCCGCGCGGCAAGTTCACCGCGCAAGCGAGCCTGGAGCATGGACCATTCGACGTCCGCGCCAATGTGGCGGCATTCGGAACCTACACGTCCGCGCCACTGATCGGAGCGCAGACCTTTGGCGGCAAGGAGGTGGTCGACCTTGCCGCCGGCTATGCGCTGGCGGACGGCATCCGGTTCGTGCTTGGCGTGCAGAACCTGTTCGATGCGCGGCCCGACGAGATCGCCGGACAGGACCTCGCGATCGGCGCCACCGGCGGCAGCTTCCCGACCGGCGAGGAGACGCCGATCGGGCTCAACGGCCGGGCCTATTACGCCCGGCTTACGGCGCGCTTCTGATGCTCGGCCGACGGCAGTTGCTTGGGCGGGCGGCCGCGCTTGCGGCGGCGCAATTTCTTGCCGGGTGCGTATATGCACGGCCTGCGGGAGACCGCGCACGGACAACAACCGATCCTTTTGCACTCGGCGTCGCTTCAGGCGAACCGGCGGCCGACGGCTTCGTGCTGTGGACGCGATGCACCGGACTGACGGAGGACCGGCTGGTCGGCTATGAAGTCGCTTCGGATGAAGATTTCCGCCGGATCGTGCGATGCGGAACAGCGCTGGCGCCGCTGGCGCGCGGCGGCGCGGTCCATCTAGAACTGAGCGGATTGGAGCCGGGCAGGCGCTATTTCTATCGCTTCCATCTGGGCGAGGCCGTCAGCCGCATCGGAACCGTCGCGACGATCGCCGCCGCGCCCCAACGACTGCGCCTGGCGCTCACCTCATGCCAGCACTGGGAGCACGGCTGGTTCACCGGCTACCGTGATATGATCGCATCGAACGTCGACGCCGTGCTGCAGGTCGGCGACTACATCTACGAGCGCTCGTTCGGCGAGGGGCCGGACGTGCGCACCTTCGGCGCACCCGACCCGCTGACGCTCGACGACTATCGCGCCCGGCACGCACTCTATCGCACCGATCCAGATCTCGCCGCGGCCCATGCGGCAATCCCGTTCCTGGTCAGCTGGGACGATCACGAGGTCGAGAACGACTATTTCGCCGGACATGCCGGCTATACCGGCGATCCGCAGGCCTTCATCCGGCGCCGCGCTGCTGCCTATCGCGCCTATTTCGAGCATATGCCGCTCCGGCCTTCGGCATTCCTCCCGACTGGAGAGGTGCGGCTCTATCGCAGCGTCCGCTGGGGCGGCCTTGCCGCCGTGCACATTCTCGACACGCGCCAGTACCGCTCGGCTAGCGCCTGCGTCATAGAAGGCGAGGCGGCGGATGGGCCGATCGCCCGCTGCGCGCCGACCGGCGAGGATGGCGGATCGATGCTGGGGCACGCGCAGGAGAGATGGTTCGAGCGCACGGTCGCGACTTGGCCGGCGCGCTGGTCCCTTGTCGCGCAGCAGACGCTGTTCGCCCGTCTTGCGCTGCCGTCCGGGCCGGAGTCGCTCTATCCGCAATTCTGGGACGGCTACGGCGCTGCCCGCACGCGGCTGCTGGAAGCGATCGAGGCTGCGAGCACACGCAATGCCGTGATCTTGAGCGGCGACGTACATTCGTTCTGGCTCAACGACGTGAAGCGCGACTTTGCGCGGCCCGAAAGCCCCACGGTCGCGACCGAGATCGTCACCAGTTGCCTTGCCTCACGCAATGGCCCCGAGGCGCTGTTCGGCCCAGCGCCCGCCCTCAACCCGCACGTCCGTTATTGCGACAACGCCCATGCAGGCTATGTGCTGCTCGACATCCGCCGCGAGCGGATCGACGGCAGCCTGCGCGCAATCTCGGACTTGGCCGATCCCAACGCGGCCTGCCATCAACTGCGCACCTTCACCATCGAGGACGGCCGGCCGGGCGTCGCGCTCTGATCACGCGCTTGCACAGACCATAAGGTCCGGCGCCAGCGGCATGCGTCGCAGCCCGTGCTGTGTCGCACAACTGTGACACTGCAGATCTATCGCGGCGCGATGCTACGCAAGGCCCCGCCTCTCGAGTCGATCGAGATTTTCGTCGCGGCAGCACAGGGCAAGAGCCTGCGCGCGGTCGGGCGCGGACTCGCGCTCAGCCCTTCCGCCGTCAGCCGCCGAATTGCGGCACTCGAGCAGTTCCTCGACACACGTCTGTTCGACCGCGCCGGCCAATCGCTCGTTCTGAACGAGGTCGGCGCGCGTTATCTTGAGAATGTCGCGCCTGCGATCCGATGCATTCGGAATGCCACCGACGCGATCCGCCTCGGCGAAGGACGGCCCTTGCGCCTGGGGACCTCGCATAGCCTCGCCGGGTGGCTTCTACCGCACCTCCCCGCTCTTCGCCGTCAGACCGGTCTGGACGTGGAGATCGTCGCAACCCGGGACGTCCAGAGTCTCGTCACCGGTGAGGTGCATCTCGCCATTTGGGGAGATCTCCCGGTTCCCGCAAATATTGCAGCCATCCATCTGCTGACCCCGGAAGCGGTCCCGGTCTGCGCGGCCCGCCTTGCAGACGGGCGCACTACACCGACTGCGGAGGCAGAACTGCCGGGTTATCCGCTCCTCTCCGTGCGAGCCCCAGCGGGTCTTTGGGAACGATGGTTTGCCATGGCCGGGTTGGAAGCGGGCAAGTTGGATGTAAGAGGTTTCGACACGCTTCAACTCGCCCACGAAGCCGCGGCAGCCGGAGCAGGAGTCGCGCTTGGAATGCCATTGGTCTCGAACCGCTATCTCGCCAGTGGAATGCTGATCGCCTGCGCGCACCGCCGGTTTCGGCTAGGTGCCAGCTATCAGCTGTACCGTTCGCTGGAGCGGACGCAGCATTCCATGGCAGACACGTTTACAGCGTGGCTCCGCGAGCAGATCGACGGCGCGACCGCCGAGTTTCAGAACCAACTGCTCGCCGCGTCGACAAGCGATTGCAGTGCGGCTTGAGATGCGATGCCCGCAGGCATAGCGCCACTCTGACCGCAGTCGTCGGCGAGGTACCAGATCAATGAGCCGACGCCCGGCAAACGGCGAGGCCTTGCTCAGGGTGCGATAGAATCTAAATCGCCGGTGCCTGTCGCCGCCATAGCCGACGGGTGAGGCTTTGCGGCTGATCCCAGAAACCCGCCGTTGATTCACCCAAGCTAGCGCGCGAACGCCTGCTTGCCTGGCCACTAACAGCGGCTAAGCGGTGGGGATGACTGCCTCCGATCTTGAACAGTTGCTTATCACCCGCCTTGTCCGGGAGAGAGGCGGCACCTCGCAGACATGGCGGCGGGCGCTGGGAAAGGTGATCGTGCGCGACACCAAGACGCATCCTCATTGCAACTGGGATTTCAGACTAAGCGGCACCGATGCGCAGCGCGCCGCGATTGAGCGGCTGCTCGATGACGTGCGCCTTGAACATTCGATCGTGGCGAACGACTGAGCGCCACAAGGCTTGCGGCTGTTGCCGACATTGCTGACATTCGCTGGCTCGAGTTAACCCACTGAAACCTGCCGTCCATTCAAGCTCCGCCAGAGGTACAAATTCGGGCTGTGAGTTGACCAACTGCTTCAAGAGTTTCGATCAGAAGAGCGGACGTGTTTGGGAAGCGCATCGGGCTTCAGACCCGTTGCCGAGATGGGTCACTAACGTGCTATGCCCCACTCATGAGCAAACCCCCGCAAGGCAGGCTGCATATGCTCCGGATCTTTCCCCGCTTCTGGGCGATCATCATCGCTGCCATCCTAGGCACGCTGATAGGGGCACCCGCTGCTGCGCAGTCTGCTTCCGATACCCTGTTTGTCAACGTGAACGTTGTGCCAATGGACCATGAACGGGTGCTTCGTGGTCACTCGGTATTGGTCCGGAACGGTCGGATCGCGGCGCTCGGGCCGCGCCTGACAGCACCAAAAGACGCTCAGGTTATTGATGGCGGCGGCACTGCCTATCTGCTTCCCGGACTCGCCGATATGCACGTTCATGTCCGCGATCATGAAATGCTGGCGACGTTGCTTGCTAGCGGCGTCACTACTGTTCTCGATATGGGTGAAGCGCCAAATGCGATCGTGGGCCGCACCCGGGCCGCTGTGGAACGGGGCAGTCTTCCCGGGCCCCGCATCTTCGCAGCATTGGCCGTCGATGGCTCAGATCGCTACGGTCATTTGGTCGTGCCGTCGCCGGAAGCGGCGCGTTGGGCGGTCCGGCTCGCGAAGGCGAACGGCTATGACTTTATCAAGGTATACAGCGGGCTTTCGGCCGAGACTTTTGCCGCACTGGCTGACGAAGCCACATCCTCAGGCCTGTCTATCGTCGGTCACAACGTCGAAAACATGGGCCTCGAACGGCAGATCGCCCACGGCCAAGGCATGATCGCTCATCTCGAGGAATTTCTTTACGGCTTCTTCCATCTGCCGGAGGACGGCGATCCGCAGGCAGCGCCGGACGACGCCGAAATCTCTCGCGCCGTCGCTTTCCTGAGGCGGAATGGGACTACGGTCACTGCCGATCTTGCCGCCTATCAGACGATCGCCGCGCAATGGGGCAAGCCAGAACAAGTCCAGGATTATCTGCGACTGCCAGCGGCACGTTATCTGTCGCCGGGTGATCGTATCGACTGGCGGCGCAGCGGCTATCAACGACGCACCGGTAGCCTCGATCGCAGAGCTGCATTTCTTGGCCGCTTCGTACGTGCGCTCGCCGCTTCGGGCGTGCCACTGATTGCAGGTACGGACGCTCCGACGATCGCTGGGCTCGTAGCTGGTGACGCTCTGCACCGGAATCTCGCTGCGCTCGAAGCGGCGGGATTAAGCCGCTACGAGGTGCTTGCGACAGCAACACGCCAGCCCGGCCTGTTCATCAAGCGTGCCCGCCCGCAAAGCGAACCGTTCGGGATGATTGCGGAAGGGAGCCGTGCAGACCTGCTCCTGGTTTCGGCAAATCCTCTCGACGACTTATCGGTACTGCAGCGACCGCTGGGCGTCATGACAGACGGTCGCTGGCATGATGCTGCCGCGTTGGCGGGGCTGCGCGATGGAGTCGTCCAGACTTATTCAACCGGGCGATGACAGCGCCCATAACTTTCGCCGACATTGCGGTCGTTTAGCTGCCAACGTCGTCTCGCCGAAACCGGCCGTACGTTCATGCAGCAACGCCAGGTGACAAATGGGAGATATTAGGCCGCGACGGGGGTGCGCTTAGCGGCAGAATCCTGGTGGGAAGCGGACGCTTCAATAAGTCGCTGCGCGTGCTGGAGCGGCTTATTTGGTCGCCTCAACAGGAGGCCCGAAGGTCCACATGCGGAACATCAGGAAGCCAAATGAGGCAATCCATGCGGCCAAGACGCAGTATGCCAGAACATCCGGCACTGGGAAACTGGTGTTCAGCACCCAGATCATGGCAATAGATAATGCCATCACGAGAAGGCTCGGCGAAGTCATACCCCTAAACCAGGTTATTCTGCCTAGGCGTTCCGCAACGTAAATGAGGATGTTGGGCGTCAGCGTTAGGACCAGCCAAGGGTTGGCGAGATCGTGAACTCCAATTGCATCCAGAGCGAACCAGCCCACGGCATGGATTAAAAACAACACGGCGACCTTACGGCTGTTTGCGTAGTCCAAAGCGAGCTGGCGCTGTGCGCGCTCGAAAATGTTCATCACTCAGGAATCCGTCTCTAGGGTGCACCTGAGCATCCTATGCCGGTCTTGCCAACGTCTGCAATTGGGTCTTTGCCGATCGACAGCTTTCCGGCCGTGTCCGGACGGGCCGCTGTCGTTGCAATATGCGCTTAAGCGGCCCTTGGCTGCGCGGCGACGCAGCAGTGGCGCCTGCCGCCGACATAGCCGTCATTCCCCGCCTCTGACTAGCTCATCGAGAGCTGCCATACATTCAGGCACTCGCCCACGACGGCAACTGGGCCGATTGCGGACTGGCAGGTTTGCGTCGGCAAGAGCTGGAAATCTGCTGGTTGGGAGGCAAGCCATTGCAGACACGTCGAGGCTTCGCTTTCGTTGCCCAAAGCGGCCGAGCGCTTTGCGCTATGGCAAGCGTCAGTCGCTAAGGTGCTCGATCAGCCGGTCGAGATCGGCGCCGCGCCGATGCCCTTGCCGATACACTGCCCAAAAAGCTGGCATCGTCAGATGATGTTCGCCGAGCTTGGCGAGCTCGCCACGATCAATGCGAGCCGCGATGAGACTTTCGGACAATAGCGCCACACCGAGGCCCGAGACCGCGGCCTGGATCGCATGGCTTTCTTCGGTGAAAGAGGCCTCGATAATCAAGTTCCCGGGTTCGATCCCGGCGCTCTCGAACCATCGCTTCCAATTTAGAGAGGCGCGATCTGGCGATCTCCAGCGATACTGGATGAGGGGGAGTCCCAAGATGTCCTTCGGGTTGGCGGGTCGGCCGCTTCGTTCGAGCAACTCCGGCGCGGCAACCGCAATCAGGCGGTCGTCGAAGAGGTGTGCCCATACGCCTTCCGCTCCGGCCTGCTCCCGTGACCGGATCGCGAGATCGATATTCTCACGAGAGAGATCGACGGACCGATTGTCGGCATGAACGATGATGTCGAGGCCGGTCCTGGCCTTCAGCCGCGCCAGCCGCGGCGTAAACCATTCGGCGGCGAAGCCCATTGTCATCGAGACGACCAGCGGACCGGGATCCTCCCGCCCGGCCGAGGCGACCGCAGCCGCCATCCGGTCCATCGCTCCGCATATTTCCGGATAGAGCTTCGCGCCGGCTTCGGTCAGCCGCAGTGGCCTCGGGCGCCTATGAAACAGCTGAGCGCCTAGCAGCTCCTCCAGCTTGCGGATCTGGTGACTGATTGCCGTCGGATCGAGATGCAGTTCCTCCGCCGCCCGCCCGAAATGCAAATGGCGCGCGGCAGCCTCGAAGGCACGCAGGGAATGAAGCGGCGGCAGCCAGCGCATGGCTTCTCCTTCCGGCAGTAGATGAATCCCATTCATCCCATGGGTGAGAAATCGCCTTTCGCCAAGAGGAGGGTGACGCCCCTATTCGATCGGCCGGACGGATCGACCGATGGAAGGATTAATCCCATGCCAACCTTGCTCAGAATCGACGCGAGCGCGCAGCCGGAAGAACGCTCGCTGACCCGCCAACTGACCGCGCTATTCACACGGACGTTTCTCGATGCCGCCTCTCGGGCTGACGTGATCGAGCGCGATGTGGGACGAGAGCCGCCGCCCTTTGTCGATCACCGGTTCATCCATGCGGCCTTCACACCGCCGGTGGACCGCGAACCATGGATGGTGGACGCGCTTGCGGCATCCGACCGCCTGATAGACGAGGTCATTGCGGCGGATATCATCGTCATGGGCGCACCGATGTATAACTACGGAATGCCCGCTGCGCTGAAGGCGTGGATCGACCAGGTCGCGCGGATCGGCCGGACCTTCTCTTTTGATCTCACCCGCGGCGATTTTCCGATTCAACCCACGCTCTCGGGGAAGCGGCTCGTTGTGCTTTCCTCACGCGGAGAGTTCGGATTCGAGCCTGGTGGCATTCGCGCGGACAGGAACGCGCTCGATCCCGCTATCGCGGCGTGTGCGCATTATCTCGGCGTCGACAAGAAAACGATCGAAACCATCGCCATCGAATATCAGGAGTTCAAGGACGATCGGCATTGCGCTTCCTTAAGCGCGGCCAGGGCGCGCACGGTCGAGATCGCGCGCTCGCTGGGCTCGCCGGATGACAGGCCGTGAAGATCAGGCTGAGCAGCTCGTCGCCGATGTTTGGACGACAGCTTCCGCCGACATAGCGGTCGTTTAACTGGCTAGACCGCGCCGTTGAAACCGGCCGTACATTCATGCAGCAACGCCAGGTGACAGATGGCAGATTACTAGGCGCCGACTGGGGACGCGCCTAGCGGCGGAGTTTGGTGGAAACCTGTCGTTGCAATCCGCGAAGCCTTCAGCCAACTCGCCGTTGGTAAAACAGTTAGATGAATGATGATGTGGACACGGACATTTACAGCGAAAGTAGACGACAATGGGTCGCGGACCACCATCACGTTCTACAAGGAGATACCCGGCGGCTGGAAGCTCGATTTCCGAAACGCTCAGGGGCAGCATGTCGCTAATGGCGACCGTTGGGTCGAGACAATAGACGACTTGGTCCTGCAGTTAGGCAACTTCACAAATGACGATCTAACGTGGCGCACGGAAGACAACGAGCCAATGTCGTTTTATGCGGCAGTTCGAGAATGCATTCTGAAGTCACGAGCCGCCTGAGCCGGCGGCAGCTATCGGGTCGTGTCCGGACGGGCCGCTCCCGCTCCACTATGCGTTTGAGCGGCCCTTGACTGCGCGACGATGCAGCAGTGGCGCCTGCCGCCAACAAAGGCGCCATTCATGACATGACGCCATAGCCTGATACCCGCCCTTCGTTTATCCGAGCCCTAAGTAGCAGCTTCGCGTCCTAAATCCCGGCATTGCAGACAGCCGGTGGCATTGTCAGAGATCGCTAGGTTCGTCGGACCCTAGGCTGCGCATCGCGCATTCAGAGGAGCGGAAACCCCTTTGTTCGTGGTGATTTCGGGATGTTCGGGCGGCGGAAAGTCGACTCTACTTTTGGAACTCGCGCGGCGGGGTTACGCCGTTGTCGCGGAACCGGGGCGGCGGATTATTGCCGAGGCGCGCGCGGGAGATGGCAGCACGCTCCCCTGGATCGACGCGGCTGCATTCGCTCGCCGAGCGCTGGAGATGTCTATTACTGATTTCCGGGCAGCCCACGGGCTCACATTCTTCGACCGCGGCATTGTCGACGCAGCCGTTGCGATCAGGGCTACTGGCGGTGATCATCCAACCTTCGCGATAGACCGCCTGCGCTACGATCAGCTTTTCCTCGCGCCCCCATGGCCGGAAATTTACGTAAACGATGACGACCGCCGTCACAGCTTGGAAACGGCAATGCGAGATTACGAGCGCGTGCGTCAGGCTTATTTGGACGCCGAATATGTCCCCTCAATGCTGCCCCGCGATACAGTCGCAGCTCGCGCTGATTTTATCTTAAGCGAGTTGCAGACATAGCGAATGCGGGAGACCGCACCGGCCGGAGCGAGCCGAAGTCCCTGTGCCCAATGTCGGTCACAAACCGCCGACACAGCAGTCGCTACGGGGATCCGATCCGGCATCTGAAAGCCGCCGTCCTTTCAGCCGCCGGCGCAGCGACCGCTATTGCAGGGATCCGGATACTCAAGCGGCGTGAGACGGGGTGTGCTGCCGTAGCCAGACCCAGCCAACTATGTGGGGCGTGAGAAGAGCAACCATTGCTACGGTTTGGAGGACTACGTGCGTCCAGCTGCTCGCTGACAGAGAGGCGAGAGGGATAGCCCCTGACGCTAGTTGCATGAACACTGGCAGTAGAGCGAAAGAACCAAATAGCAGGAAAGCAGACCACGCTACGCGACTGCCAAGGGCGATAATCGCTACGGCAACGGCAATGAGAGCCACTGACAAGATAATCTCGAACGAACTCGGCTTCGCCGTCAAGGCGACTGCTCTGTCGAGCAAGACACAAGTCAGAAAAACGAACAGGGTCACCGGATGATGCTTCATCAAATGCTTCACTCAGAAGGAGTTCGCCAAAGTGTATAGAATTTCGACCGTTCGGCGGCGGCAGCGGAATCCAAATCGATAACCAGAATTTCAACGCTCGAAGCATCTGCGAGCGCCTGGACTTGCTTTACGCGCGTCTCAATTTCGCGCTCGTCAAGCGGCACCAGGACTTTCGCATAAACAAATCCCCCTTCACCTCCACCAAGGTTGATCGCCTCTAGGGCCACAAGGGCGGGCGCCATTGCTTCGTGGCGATCGGGATTTCCCAATAGATAAAACGTGAGCCAACCCTCCGTACCGAAGGCTGGATCATTGGTCGCTTTCTCGATGGCCGCTCGATCAATCACTCGAGCAGCCTAGTGATACTTCCATTGTCCGCAATGGCGTCGCGTCCGGAATGGCTGCCGCAGCTACAGAATTGCTTCGAGCGCCCGTCGCCGGCGCGCTGTGGCAGCACAGACGCCTGTCGCCGACATTGCTGCCATTCCCGAGCTCAGGTCGGTCCGTCAAAACCGGACATCCATTCATGCGCTCTGATTTTACAACGAACAGCTGATTTGGGCGGTCTCTGCCCACTTGCGCCGAATGCCAAATGCCAGTTTTGGAAAAATGGGGCTGAGTAGCCGGGCGGCGAAAAAGCGGGTGAATAGCTTCCGGTCAGCTTTTGCTTTGCACGCCAGTAACAGTCTTTGATGCGATCACATTTCGTCGAGTGGGGTCATGTCGTAAGCCGAAATCACGCCTCGGTTGTAAAGGTCCGAAAGTTTCACGATACGCGCGTCCTCGGATAATATCACATCCCGACAGGCTTCTTTCGTATCGGCCAGCGGATTTCCGTTCCTGGTAAGCACGGTAACGCAGATTTTAGGCTTTGCGTGCTGCAGCTCGACTACTTTCCATGTGCCAGACAAAACCGTCATCGCGATAGCTTCCACCGAGGCCGACCATGATCCATCAACCTTGAATTGTTCGCCTGCGATCGGGGTTGGCTGCCCTTCACGGCGTTTCAAGTATTTACCAGCAAGAGATCGTCGAAGAACGTCACTATCTGCGACGGTCAAGAATACCGGTTCTGAACCTTGCTTTTGCGGCGGGAGTTGGGTCGAGACAACGGGGAATTCGCGCTCATCCTCGTCGGGGAGAGGTCGAACCATTGATTCTTGGCGTCCCGCAGATTCGTTACGCGATGCCTCGGGGCCGCATCCGATGATCTGCAGGACGATGCAGATAGCGGCGCCCCACCGCAATAAGGCGGTCATTTCTCGCTGCTCTGTGTCGTATCGATCATTGAGTACACCATCTTCCCATAGCTCGGCGGAATTCATTGTCGCCTGTCGAGCATGCAAATTTCACGATATGAACCGCTATAGCGAGGCATGAGAGCAATCGATTACGATTGCAATTGCATCGTGTCCTTAAAGACTACTGCAGGTACCGAATTACCTTAAGCAGCCGCTCCAGTGCGCTGTTGCGGCGGCGGCGCCTGCCGCCGACATAGCGGTCATCCACGCATCCGAGCGCCGCGCCTGAAAGCTGCCGTCGGTTCAGCTTGAGCTATCGACAGCTTCTAGGTGCTGAAACGCTGTGCGTAAATGGCAGGAACGTCGTGGAAAGCAGTCATTCAAGCAACGGTGGAGGAGCGTCATCCTTTAGCTGATACGCGCGGCGAGATGAAACTATGCGGACAATTAGGCTTATGATCAGGGGCACGATCAACCCCACCAGCCCCAACACTATCATTTGGTTGGCCGCGTAGACAAAAGCGCCGCATGATGTCGGGACGTCGAAGCCAAAGGGGGGTGCGTCCGTGTTAGAGATACCGAGAAGCGGGCATACGACCTCTAATCCGTCGGGCCATTGAACGAAGATGAAGTATAACGTTATTGCCAGATACGCGGTAGCACAAAAGGCCAAGATGCTATTGGCAGCCCTGGACCTTAGTATTTGCTCTCTTCCGCACACCGCCGTTATGACCCAGTAAATGGCGAATGTTGTCGCTACTACACTGTGCATCGCAAACCAGTCACTTCGCAAGGACGAAACCGCCATAGCTCGATCGTTACTGTCCAGTCCTTCCATAGCCGCGACGATCTGCGGCATAAAAGTTAGGTGCGCAGTTGCAACGATAGCTAACGGCGCAACCGTAATGCCAAAGCCCAATGTCGCTGCCTTGAGCCGGTTTGAAAGCGCGGCCATAGTCTCCCCTTGGTGCGAACAATTTCGAGCAAATAAAGCCGTTTCAGAAAGCGCCTGCAATGGGGTCGCATCCGGATAGGCCGGTTTCAGTTCGGAGACGCGGTTAACTGCCACCGCCCCAGACCCGGTGTATCCGGCACCTGGCGCCGACATTGCTGACGTTCCCGGCGGCGGATTAGCTCTCCGAGACCTGCCATACATTCAGGTGCTCGCCGATGACGGTAGCTGGCCGCGTGCAGACCGGGTGCTCTCGGCCTGTTAGCTGCGCAGCTGCCGATCCGCTGCCGGCGATTTCACGTGCTATCCTAGACGGCGACAATTGGGTGGAATGCGGGCATTCGCCCCGGTCAACATCAAGCCGGTTCGCGCCCTACCGTTTGACTACAAGGATCGAGGGGATGCCAGTGCGTCCGGGCATTATTGCTTCTCTGGAACCTCGTAACGTTGATTCTCGACCGACGGCAGTGACGTTTGACAGGAAGCGGAGAGTGGAGTGCCGGTCGAGACATGCCCGTCAACCGGCGGCATTGTGACGCCCTGCAAAGCTCGTTCCTTGAGAAAATCGTTATCCGGCATCACCGTAATCCGTTCACGTTCGGTCGAAGCAACCAGATCGAAGTTGTCCTCGTCATACTGGAAAAAATAGCCAGTGATCGGAGAGGCAGCGTCACTGCTACCATCGGTCACTATTTTCCCTTCGAATGTCCAAACGCCCTCGTCGGAAAATTCGGTCAAAGTAGCCAATATTCGTCGTTCGATCTGTGAGGAAGAGCCTCCCCCAGCATAAGAAAGTTCGCAATTCAAAGTGGGCTGCTGCGCGCCACTGCAGGCTGCAAAGGCTACACAAATCGGAAGTGCGGCAAAGAGCGAGAACTTCATTCTCAAATCCCCACGAACTTCTCTAACAGATAAATAGCGGTCATGCGGACCCATGAGGGGAGGCTAGTGAGATGGGCCAATGTCCGCAACGGCGTCGTGTCCGGACAGGCCAGTTTCGGCTCGGAGCCGCGGTCAGCTGCCACCGCCCCCACGCCTCGGTGCGTCCGGCGCCTCACGCCGACAAACCTGCCATTCAAGCCTTCATCCGAGCCACGCAATATCTGTCATCCATTAATCAAGCTCTGACGCGACGCTCCCACAATTTAAGGCGGACACCGCCACGGTGACGCACGGGGAAGCACCTCCGGCGTCACATAAGTTGGGCACAGCGTGCCGTATTCTGTAAGGGGCTCTTCTCCCACCAACGACCAATGACGCGATAGAGACAGATTTGATGCGAGGATTTAAGGAACCGGGCTTCAACGACCGGGTTGCTGCCGCAAACAGCGCCAAAGCCAAGGCTTTGGAAATGCTGAAGAACAAGCCCAAGCCTAGTGAGGCCGAGCTCACCGAGCGTGCCGAACACCGGCGCGCCAAGGAAGTCGCTCGAGCCGAAAAGCGCGCTGCCGTAGAAGCGGCTCGCGAAGTCGAGAAGGCCGTGAAGGAGCAGGACGAGCGTGAAGCTGCCGAAGCCGCTGCGGCTGCTGTCGAAGAGGCACATGCCGCCGCCGCGGATGCGCAGCCGAAGCTGCCCACCGCCGAAGAGCTCAAGGCTGCGCGCGACGCCCGTTACGCTGCCCGCAAGGCGCGCAAGCGCTAAGTTATCGATCCCAAACTTCCCGGCACCGTGCGGGTGCCGGGCAGCATCTCAGCTTCTTCCGGCGCGACGACCGGGCCTTCATGACCGTCTTGGGCCCACGAGCTGATGAGCAAACTGGACGGCGGCTTCGAAGTCGCTGGCCGAGCACAGCTGCGCGTGACTGTCACACGCGCGGGCAGATCGACGGCTACGGCGTATCCGGCTGCCATCACCCAAAGTTCGGCATGCCCTCCGGCTTCGCCGACTTCTCGGACATTTGCACCGCATTTTGCGACGCCTGAAAGCGGCCGTCTGTTCATCTGCCGAAACCGCCGTATGTTCACGCAGTAACATGAGGCGACAATTGGCGGAAAGAATCCGGCCCTAGTCCAGATCCTTATGCCCTTGATGCCGTTTCTATTTTGTATAGGACTCGCTCGGGGTCTTGGGCGATTAGGGGGGATTACACATCATGCGACTGGCGCCAGCTACGCTGACCTTGGTGATGAGCATTTTGCTGGCATCCTGCGGTGGAAGCGGTGGAGGCGGCCCTGTATCGACGCCAGCTCCGACACCAACTCCAACTCCGTCGTCGCCACCGCATGCGCTCGGTGCTGCATCAGGCGAGACGAGCTTCGCCAACTTGTCGACACGGACTACCCAGCAACTGGTGCTACCGGACGACACTGTGACGACAACGTCGGCAGACAGCACGGCCCTGACCTTCAGTTTCGACGCCGAGAACAACGTCTATACCATCTCTGGCGGCGGCAACACGTCCACTTTTGGCGAAGCGCAATCTCTAGGTTACGACAGCGCGGGCGATGCGCTTTTCTCCCGCGAAACTGACGATGGTTTCGATCGGCTTACGCTGTTCAACCCTGCGCGAATGGGCGGCGGCACGGAACATGTAACGGCTGGGCTCTGGCAGCGACGGACGCCGAACGGCTCGACGGGCAGCAATTTCGAGTTCGATGTGTTCGTCTACGGGTTCCCGACAGAGGCATCCGGCGTCCCGCTTACAGGCGGCGCAACCTACGACATCGATCTGTTCGGTGTAGCATCGCCTATTGGCACGTTCCCGCGCAGCGTTGTCGGCGATGGCACTTTTTCGCTCGACTTTGCTCAAGGGCTCTTCGCGATGGCCGGCCAAGCCGGCGAATACAACAACGAAGTCGACTATTCCACCTGTTGCGCCTCATGGCGCGGCGCGGGTTACCTAGCGTCGGATGGCGGGCTGAGCGGCAATTTCTCTTATGACGGCCGCGATCGTTTTACCTACCGGGCAACAATAGTGGGTAGCCTCTTCGGCCCCTCTGGGTCAGAAGTCGGAGGCAGCCTCATCGGTGGTGATGGCGAGGATGCGACCTTTACCGGCATATTCGCCGGAACGCGCGAACGCAGCGGGATCGACGCCAGTCTGCATGTTCTGGGCGAAGGGCCTCGCAGCTTCTACACACTCCAGGGGTGGACCGCCGCCTTCCAAGCGCCGGGCGAGGACAGCTCGAGCGGCGGAGCCTACTATTTTCCGGCGAGCCACGGCCAGATCAAATTCGGGCTCGATAGCAGCGTCACACTAGTCCCCGGGATTACCGACGATCGATACGAAGATGTGACATTCACGCAGGAAGATCTGGTCGCGGCACGCAGCGACGAGCGCTTTGCCGTGTACGAAGTCAACAACGCCAACGGCAATTATCAGCTCGAATTGTTCAAACCGGGGTCCGGCAACCCGGAAATCGAGTTGACCTACAGCAGCTTTGGTCATTGGCAGGAGACGCGAGCCATCGGCGAGGCCGAGCGCCTCACCCTCTCAACATGGTTCTCCTACGGCGCACGAACCGCTGTTGGCACACTTCCGACCACCGGATCAGCCCATTACAGCGCGGCGATTTTGGGCTCAGGGGAGCGTTATGCTGATGCTGAGCGCTTGACCCTCTCCGGCACGTCCTCGATCGACATCGACTTTAGTGCCATGAGGGTTGAAGGAACCTTTGATGCTGTTGCGCGAACGAGATCGAATGAAATAATTGATCTTCCGGAGCTGACATTCGGCGGCGCGTTTGCGGGTAACGCTTTCAACACTTATTTGGAAAGCGCTCCAGGTCACGCCCCTGGCTCTATCCAGGGTAGTCTCTACGGACCGGGAGGAGAAGAGATCGGAGGCAGCTTCGATTTCCTGACCCGGGTGGTCGAGGGCGGTGAAGTCGATGCGTCCTACTCTGGCGTCTTTTACGGCAAGCGCGACTAGCCAGATAGTAGGATTTCCTGGCTGGCCTGACCTACTCGATTAATCGGAATTCTCGCATCTTTCGCCTGACCGTCCTGCTGGCCTGCCTCGCCACCTCGTCCGCGGCTTTCGGGCAGGCACTAGTCGGGCAGCAGGAGGCGGTGGAGATGGATGCCGCCGAACTCTTCGTTTTTGCCGATGCCGCCCGAGACAACGGCGAATATGCCACTGCGGAAAGCGCCTACCGTGCGCTCGCCACGAATCCTGATGGAGAGCTGCGAGCGGAAGCACGCTTTCGTCTCGCTATGATGCTGCATGACAAGCTTGGTCGGACGCGCGAGGCAGCGGTCCTGTTGCGCCGGATACTCGACGACAAGCCTGACGCATCGCGCGTTCGCATCGAACTCGCGCGCATGCAGACAGCCCTAGGCAACATCAGGGCTGCCGAGCGAGAATTGCGCGCTGCGCAGGCTTCCGGCTTACCGCCAGAAGTTGAACGGCTGGTGCAATTCTATGCCAGCTCGTTGAATGCACAGCGCCCACATGGTTTCAGTGCGGAAGTTGCCCTTGCGCCCGATACCAACATCAATCGCGCCACGAAATCCAATACCTTGGGCACAATAATCGGCGATTTCGATCTCAGCGAGGATGCCCGGGAGAAGAGCGGGATCGGCCTTTCCACTCGTGCTCAGATGTGGGGACGTCTGCCGGTGACGTCAGATCTCGAACTACGGGGCGAGGTGAATGGCAGCGGCGACTTCTATCACAGGGGTGACTTCGACGACTACGCTCTCGGCGTGGAAGCAGGCCCGCTTTGGCGTTCTGGCCGTGACACGCTAGCGCTCTCAGCCGTGGTGCAGTGGCGCTGGTTCGGCGGCGATCCGTACACATACACATACGGCGCGGAGGCGAGTTTTCGTCACCCGATAGGCCCTCGTTCGCAGCTCCGGGTCGATGCCGCATCATTCCGAAGCGATGATCGTATCAACAACCTGCGAGACACGGATCGCTATTCGGTAGCCTTCGGCTTGGACCGAGCATTTTCCAGCCAGTTTGGTGGTGGGGCCCGCATCACCGGTCAACGAAGCGTAGCGCGTGATCCGGGCTACTCGACCACGAGTGGCAGTATCTCGACCTACGTTTTTCGTGAGTTTGGTGGACTAACCTTGGTCGGTTCCGCGGGCTACTCGCACCTCGAAGCGGACGAGCGAATCTTCCTCTATCCCGAAAGGCGAGTCGACGAGCGTCTGAACCTCGATATTTCGAGCACACTTCGCGGGTTAGAAGTCGGAACATTCGCGCCGATCTTGGGCCTCTCATACGAACGCAACTGGTCGAGCATCGAGATTTACGATTACCGCCGCCTGGCTGCGAAAGTGGGTGTCACAGCAGCATTCTGATCAGCGGGTAAGATCGCGGAAGTAGTGGTGCGCTTAATTCTCCACGACGGCGTCCATCCTCTTTTCAGCCACGCTGGAAGCCTTCTCTCCATCTTTTCTCCCCATCTCGCTGGGAGGAGAGCACAGATCAGCAGAGACTAGGAACTGACAAGTCATGCGTGGGATAGCTTTCGTTCCACATCGCCCACGCGTTCGACTGTTGTCGCCGACAAACCGGTCCTTTAGCTGCCGGGATGGCCCTGTCGAAACCGGCCGTGCGTTCACGTAGAAACTTCGGACAACAAATGGCGGGTATCTGGCGGACTGTGGGACACGCTCAACGCCGGAATGTTGTGGTAAGCGGTCGTTTCCCCGGTCAGTAGAAACTGGTAGCAAAGCTGTATGCGATGGCTTCTAATAGTTGGGATTCTGTCCCCGTCACTGCTCGCATGCACGCCCAACCAAGAAGCCGCTCATTGGGTCGAGGCGGTTGAAATACCGTTGGATGTCGCGACAGAACGCGAAGAACTGGTTGGTTTGCTGAGTGACGAGGCTCGGCGGCACAGCGGTCTCCACGTAGACGACACGAGCCTTCGCTCTGCGCGCTATTATGCCGACAGCGAAATCTTAGAGCCCGACCAGCGCCCGACTCTTTCAATCACCGTGTGGCGCGGAGAGGATGACGATCAACTAGTAGCCACCGTGAGCGATCTCTTTCATCGTGGACGAGTCTGGGCAACATTCAACCGAGGGGAAAACCCTGAACAGGAAACACTCTTTAGAGAAACTGCCCTTGAGCTAATTCGGAAGAGATGGCCCGAGACAAAATCGTTACCGATACTTGCGGGAGGTCTACCCGATCCCGAGGATTTCGTGCTTACGCGGGAAGGCTACAAGATCAGGCAATCAGCGGCTCATGATTACGATCTCCCTTCAGAGTCTGATTTGATCGCTCCAGATTGATGCCTTAGGAAATGTCCTCAATTGCGCCGTGTCCGGAAGGGCCGCTGCAGTGGCAAAACTCGCCCAAACGGCCATCGCCTGCGCGGTGTTGCAGCCGTGGCGTCTGCCGCCGACATAGCTGCCGCGGCTCAATGCCTTGCGGCCGCCCTAAAACCGGCCATTCACTCATGACCCGATGGATGGCAGGATGACTGATATGGAGAGTGGCGGCGGCGCAGTCACGCTGCCCAAAAATGCCCAGAAAGCGGGCGCTAAGTTGAATTTGACTTCATCGACTATTGCTTCACCCAGGTTCGTGCCAACAGGAAAAGGCCTGTTGCTACCACGGCAGGCTGAAGAAAAAGCATCGCCACCCACACCAACTTGAAAGCCCCAAGGGGCCCGATCAACAGCCGCCATATGATCTCGCTTCCAGTGAAGGCGCCAAGAACAAGCACAATGGGGAGCCAAGGCATTACCTTTGCTGCAAGAGCGTCGAGACAAACCCGAACGAACCAAATGAGAAGGCCGCCGCAAACTGCGAACGAGAGGAAGGTTTGAACCGCTTCTGGGAACAACCCTTGATACGCACCGACGTAAATCTGCGGGGTAGTCCAGGCGGCGCAGGCGAGAACGAAGGCTACCGTCAGAGGGCTAAAAAAGGGGCGTCCGGCCGGCATAGGGAAGCATCACACATGTGCCGAAGGTCCGCAATGGCTCCCGTTCGGACTGGCGCCTTCCGTGATCGGGCAGTTTGTGGCAGTGCGCCAGCACCGTATCCGCCGATAAAACGGGTCGTTCGCTGGGCCGCAGGCGGGCGCCGATAGCTGCCCTTCGTTCATCCGCCACCGCCTGGACGCGGATCAGGACGCGGCGCTGCGGGCTCTCGCGTCTGCAAAGTCACGGGAAGCTGACCCGTCAGGCGGCTGTGGCCAAGGACCACGCGAACAGCAGCATCGATGCCAATCCCAGCGCGCTTCTGACGTTGTGGAGTTTACCCCAGGCGAGCAGCAACTCCCGGCTCTCTTGTCCCGCCTGATCCGGCCGTATGGCCTTCAGCCGATTGTTCGTTGGCATGATGGCCAGCAGCGTGAACGGCCAGTTCCCGAGCAGTGTCACACTGCCAACCACCCAAAGCCACTCGCCTGACAAATACCACGCGGCCAAACCGCAAACCCCGCCGACAATCGCCAGACCTGACTGAATCGGAAGGGCCTTGTTGTAACTTAGCTGCCACTGCGCGAGCAGCGGCTCATTCTCAAGTTGCAGTCTAGCGGGATGCTCGACGAAGGTGATGTATCCCGCCGCTCCGGTAAACAGCGCGGCGCAGATCAGGGCTGTGAGTGCTAGCATTGTCATGTCTTTGTCTCGGCATCAGCCGGGAAGACGCAGAACACACAGCCAGCGTCTCCCCAAGCACGTTGGGTCAACGCCGTGGCTGAGAAGACCCCGTCAGACGGGCGCAGGAGCTACCAACCTGCCACTCTATTTTCGGCGGCTGAATAATGGACCCACGATGGTGCTCAATCAAGATCATTGTCGACGGCGTTGGCTTGTCCTGACATGCAGCTTGTGGACGGCGAGAACAACAAGCTGCCGTTTTCACAGGCGCAACGAAGACGGCTGCCGCCGACATAGCAGCCCTTGGCACCGCCAAATCGGATTCCCGAAAGCGGACGTACGTTCATCATCGCTCGGTGCGGCGAAGCAAGCGAGAGGTTGCAAACCAACGCAGCTCGGCGGGCCGCCCGGCGGAATACCAGAGGCGGGGATGTTCCGCCTCTGGTACCGCACGGTTTCTCGGTGACTCAGTTGTGAGCAGTGTCCTCAAGAATCCCCGATCAAACGCTTACAGGATCTTCATCGTCATCATTGTCGGAGACGATCAGCGCGATGATACCCACCGCCGCGATCGCTCCAATGATCAGGGCCGGCCCAATCTTGCCGCCGCCGAGCTCTGCCTCTTCGGTCATGGGCTCAGACGCACGCTCGGACGGCTGCGCCTGCGCCGCAATTGGTGCCGCAGCCAGCGCTACCGCTGTCGTGGCGAAAAAGAGGTTACGAATTTTCATATAGTTGCCCTTCCGTTCGATCTTCAAAAGCCCCCGCTGCCGCATGCTAGCTGGCACGGGTGCGAGGCACCTACTAAACATTGACTCAAATGTGAAACCAGTTCGCTCACTCACCGCCGCGGTAGTGTTTGCAACTAGGTGCAAGCTGGCATTTGGGCACCATAACCGGTGCAGCATAAGCTTTCGATAGTGCCGCCCGAGGACGACCCTAGTCCGAATGCGATGCGACAAGCTGCCTTAACGCGCGGGGCTAAAAGCGATGGCAGTCTCTGCCGACGTAGCTGCCGCCGTGCCCCGCCACCGTGACGCCTGAAACCGGTCGATCATTCATCGCGTCGGGGACATCTGTTAGCGGGTGATGTCCGGACAAGCAGCGGGCGGCCTATGTCCCACAGTAGCGGCAGCGTCATTAAAGGCGCGAGGGTTTGAAATTAGCGGCAATTGATCGAGGTCCAGCTTTCGCCAGACAACTAGGCTCAGGACCTATTAAATCCCTTGCGCGGATGGTGATCGGTTGATTCAATGGCGGCGCGAGGAGGCGCCGTCATGAGTGATCTGATTTGGCTATCGGAGGCGCAGATGCGCCGGATTGAGCCTTATTTCCCGCTGTCCCACGGTGTTCCCCGGGTCGATGATCGTCGGGTCATCAGCGGGATCATCTTCGTCATCAGGAACGGCCTGCGGTGGCGCGATGCGCCTGCTGAGTACGGACCGCCCAAGACGATCTACAACCGTTTTATCCGGTGGAGCCGGCTTGGCGTGTTCAACAAGATCTTCGCCGCCCTCTCAGCCAAAGGCGGCAAGCCCGATCAGCTGATGATCGATGCGACCCACCTGAAGGCACACCGGACCGCAGCCAGTCTGCTCAAAAAGGGGCTGTTCCCAGACGTATCGGCCGCACCAAAGGTGGCCTGAATTCCAAGCTTCATGCCGTCTGCGACGGCAAGGGCAGACCGCTGGTCATGCTGCTCAGCGAAGGGCAGATGAGCGACTACAAAGGTGCTGCCCTGATGCTCGACGCCCTGCCCAAGGCCAAAGCTCTGCTCGGAGATCGAGGCTACGACGCCGCCTGGTTCCGCAAGGCGCTTGCGGACCGCAACATCACCGCCTGCATCCCGTCAAAGAAGAACCGAAAGGTCCAGATCCAGCACGATCCTGTACTTTATCGCCAACGCCACAAAATCGAAAATATGTTCGGCAGGCTCAAAGACTGGCGGCGCATCCACACTCGCTACGACAGATGTGCCCACACCTTCATGTCCGCCATCTGCATCGCGGCAACCGTCATCTTCTGGCTCAATCAATGAGTCCTGATCTTAATTACCGAAACTTTCCCATCATTCCGATGAAAGATTTCGCACATGCCGGCCCCCGCAATCCTGCGGCCGTCCCGAAGAGTTACGTGGGATATGGTCATTTTGTCGCCACCCATGGCACCCGTGAACCGCGCCATCGAGCCCCAGCTTCGCTGACTGAAATCTAGCGTCGCGCTCGCGGTGCTCCGGCTGATCGTTACTGTATCGCAGAGAATCAAGGTCGTCTCATTGCGATACTTTGCCACCCGGTCTGGGTACTGGCAGCGCCCTTCTATCACGGTCTTCTGCTCGTGATCTGCGCGGACAGGCGCTGAGACGCCGAGTGCGAACAACGCCATTGCTGGCATCACCGATACCGCTAGTTTTATCCGTGACATGGTACGACCATGAAGCGGAACGAGCCTGGGCTCAATGTCCGAAAACAGACAAACCTCAGAAGGTCGTAAATGGCGGCTCCCAGCGTCTCAATGGTCGTTGAGAGATTCGAAGCGTCGACCGGAGCTTCCCGCCGACTTAGCGGTCATTTAGCCGCCCAAATCGCCGTACCGAAACCGGCCGTACGTTCACACAGCAACATCAGCCGACAAATGGCGGATATCGCGCGGCGCCTGGGGCGTGCTCAGCGGCGGAATTTGGGGTGGAAAGCCGACTAGCGCGCGGTTCAGCTCTACAAAGCGTTGTTGTCGTTGACGGGCCGCGGCAATTGCCCCGCACAAAGCTGAAAAAATCGACTAACGACTGCGCGCTCCTCGTTGTTGATCGCATCCATCTCGATAGTACCCTGTGCAGTTTCAAGTGTGAGATTTCCAGTTTCGGCAAAGCTTCGGAACAGGGCAGATTCCCATGGCAGCACTGCATCGATGCGCGACCGTTCGCCGGGATTTCCGGCACCGATAACTCGAACAGCAATGTGGTGTGGTTCAGATTTGAGCTCCAGTGACGCACCCTCCTCAGCGGGCGGCGGCAGGCGCGCGTACACAGGACCACTGGTGTAACGGCACCACAGATTGAACGTTGTCTGCTCGGCGTTGAGGGTTTGATAGCTGAGGGATGGCATGTTCCACCACTCGTCAGGACCGAGCACCCAAGTGAAGTCATCGCGACCAGGCGCTCCCTTGCGAGAGTCATGCGGGATCGACTTCGGCGGCGGTTCTACGAAAGGATTATATTCAGTTGGCTTCTGTGAAACTCTCGGAGGATCGTGGGCCCGTTGCCAAGCAAAATAGGAGTCGCGTGCCCTTATTGCGGTGTCGCTCTCAGGCGATAGATTTTGAAGATTCAATCCGACGTCTGTCTTTTGGTACTTGAAGGCCCCTTCTAGAAGTCCAGCCGACTGACCAACAATTACGTACAACTTGCCGACAGCAAGAGTCTGAGGCGCCACGATGGTTTCGGCCTTTGGCGGCGCCTGGCCATATCGGATCGGGAAATTAGGTCCGCACTCGTCTCTGCCGTTGAAAGCTTCAAACGGAACCTCGAACTCCCAAACAGGTCGCCCGCCTTCATCCACGATGGTGAGATTTTTCCAGCACCACGGATAGAACGTGACTTCATCATCGCCGCTCTTGAAAAAAAGTGCTCCATCGATCAGCGTCGCTTCCACGAGAAAGAGGCGCGAACACGAGCCCAAGCTCAGCAGCGCCAACGCGGCAGCGGCGATCCTGAATATCTGCATAGACACGTAAGGAAGCTATATTTGACCCCGCATCAAGTCCAGATGAGGAGGAGTGAAAAGATGTCGCCCACGTCGGGAAGCCCTGTTCTTCGACCCAGCGCTAATGACCGCAATGGGGTCGTGAGCGGACTGGCCTCTTCCCAAACGAACGACCCACTGAGCTGACATTGCACACGGCGGACCATCAGTTGGCCGGAGCCGCCGACATTGCTGCCATTCCCAGCATCAGACCGATCCGTCAAAACCGGCCATTCGTTCATTCCCGATAACCGACCATCAAATGGCGGATGTTTGGGGGCGTCTGGGCGCGCTGAGCGGCGGAATTTGGGTGGAGAGCGGCTGGTCCACTTTCGAGTTTGAGGATCGAGTTAGCGGCCGCAAGGCTCCGCCCCCTTGGTACAGCCAGCCCACCGCCAGTACGTGCGCCTACAAACGGGAGGAAGTCCCTCCATTTGACAACCAAGCCTCACCCATGCCCTAAGCCGGATCGTCACTACACCTGTCACGGCGAGCCGCGGGATTTGAGGAGAGCGTGATGCGTCATTGGACTTTGTCGGCGGCGATTGGAGCTGCCATCCTGATCTCTAGCTCCGGCTCAGCGAGCCCGGCGCAAGGTGTAGTTTCAGGCAGTTATATTCAGGACCGGGAACGGAGCGACGACGCCTTTCAAGTGATCGAGAGCGCTATTGCAGGCCTTTCCAGCGCCAAGCGCCCTCTCGCTCGCATGAGGCTGCGCAAGTCCATTGCGGTAAATAGAATGAGAATCTCGATTGCAGGAAATCGAGTCGGGATCGCGTATGATGACAAAGCACCTATCGTCGTTTGGATAGGCGGAGATCCCGTCAAGTGGAAGCTCATTGAAGTGCTTGTTTTCGATGTTTCGGCAAAAGCTGATGGTGAAGCTATTTCTCTAACATTCCGTGGCGACGACAGCGAGCGGATCACAACGTATCGCAGTGTTGGTCAGGATCTGGTGGTGGATACCACCATCGTCAGTCCATTGCTCTCTACACCGATCGTTTATAAGCAAATCTTCAATCGGACAAACTGACAGGATTCACGAGGAAACTTCTGGTGAGAGACCGTCGAACCGTCTTCGTCTAGTAGATGCGGAAGCCGATCCAGATGATCTCTCCAGAGTCTGCTTTGAGGCGCGCTACTATCGTGAACGAGCGGCGACAACGTCGTCGTGCGCTGCCCGTCCGCTCTTGGCGCACCGCCAGCTCGGTGAAATGGTCGCGAACGGGTGGATAGCGGACCTTCGGCAAAGTAGGTCTTCGCCATGTTCGTGATTGAGGATGAATGGCACGCTGAGTGGATTGGCGAGTTCGACAGCCGAGAAGAGGCTGAGGTCGAGCTGCGGAGACTGGCGAACCTGTCTTGGGACGAGCTGCCCAACGTATGCCCTTGCAAAAGCTGGCGCAAATGCGGACGACGTTATTATGTCATCCATTTCGAGACTTCATCTGAACCGTGGCGAGTGCTGAATGACGAAGCACGGCTTGAGGTCTCAGCGAAAGGGACAGAATGGCTTTCGACAGAGGCATCAGATTAGCCGCTCAATGTCCGCAATGTTGTCGCGTCCTGAAGGGCAGGTTCCAGGCGCCGAGTGCCAACAGCCGCCGTTCGCTCCAGCTCAAGCATTTCAGGCCTGTGTCGCCGACATCTCGGACGTTCAGCGGTTCAAACCGGTTCCCTAGAAGCTGCCGCCCATTCATGTCGGCCGATTCAGCGACGAACTGCTGGTTTGAGGCAAGTCTCAGATCTGCCCGGACGACGCAGGGGGGAAGCGGGCGCTCGGACTGCGCCTAATCGGCTAACCGTTGAGGCACGCTCTTCAGCCAAACAGAAACGGAAGGCGACCAGAGCAAGGCCAGCAACACCAATTCAAGGGCGGAGGATGCGGAGATCATCAGGGGCGCAATCGGGGAGATCACTTGCAACCACAACGCTCCCCAAATGGCGATGTAGGCAACGACGATAACGAACGTGTAGAGAACGCGCGCGATGCGGCTTCGACCTCTGCTGACCCATAGCGTCAGCGCAACAGTGATAGCATCGTCAAACAGGTCGAGAAGTGGCGTGCTCGTTTCGGTCATCAGCATGAAAAGGAGAACTGATGCTAGACTCAGCGCTTCGAACGCCGCGATAGCTTTCGGCCTTTGATCCTGTGCCATCCACTGCTCCAAACGTCCATCTGTCCAGACTATGGCACAATGCTGAAGGTCTGCAATGAAGTCACCCGTTACAACTAGCGATACATTCATGCGCTCGAGCTGACTGCTCGAATGCGATATTGAGGATGGCGCGGGCGGCCTGGTGTGCGGCAATGGGCGGAAAGCTGACGCTATCGCTACGGCTTTTGCAGATGGCGTCTCAGTAACCTGCCAACGTAAAATCCGGCGATTGCGCCCAAGCTGGGCCAAAGGGGGCCAAAGAAGAAGTCCAGCGCGCTCGTAGAGCGAAGGGCTTCCGGGTGCTGGCCTTGCCACCAAGCCGTATAGACAACCATCGCGATCGGCACTGTTAACAGGATGAAACACCCGAGTTTGTCCCTCGGCGCCAACACTCCAACCAGCAAGCCACAGGCAAACCCAGCCGCGAGCAACCCTTCGATAGTTGAGAGCGAATTTTCAATCATCATGCTTCAGCATAGAAGCGTATCAAAGGTCTGCAACGCGATCGTGGTTGTACCGGCAGCTTCCGAACCAACGGCAGGCTTAGCCTAAGTAGATCGCGCTGGCCTACCAGTCGGCTGGAGTCGCCGACATAGCGGTCGTTCCCAAGCCTGACCGAGTTCGCCAGAAGCAGTCGTACGTTCAGCATAGCTCAGCGACGGCAAGTGGGACGATTGCGGACTGGCAGGTCTCCAGAGCAGGAATGTACAAAGCTGACGTAGTTACACTGACTCTGAATCAGCGGACCTTAGGTTCGCGCCCCAGTGCGCCCACCATTTTTCGTCTTAAAACTCGTCATTTAAGATCCGCCATCTATCGCCATGGCGTAGAGGGAAATCCTAGTACTAGCACTATGCTCTCCCCTTTGTTGTGGCTCGTTTCCATCCACAGCTTGCAATGCCGCGCGAATGACACTTAAACCAAGCATGTTGGGGGGACAGAAAATGATGGTCAGCGGTAAACGGATACGTGCGGTCAAGCGCTATGTGCGCCATTTGAACCGCAAGACGAAGATATTTGTCTATTCGCTCGTGACGAATCCAACGCAGGATTTCGCAAGGGTTGGTTTTCCAGCTTCGCCCAAAATGGGAGACACCATCCTTCCTGCGGAGATCGGTTCGGTATCAACCTTCAATTCAGAAGGCCGCTATGATCCGGACAAGACAAAGCCGATGGAACCTAGAGTCGTTGGTCAGCGAGTATGGCGTTGGACCGAATTTCATGGCCGCGATCGTGTAGAACGCGAGCGCACCGTAGATACGATTCGCGACTGCTATCCCCGCAAGTTCACTCCCCCTCCTGGGGTGGAGATGTCAGTCCTCGACGTTGCTGGGCGCCTGAGACTGGTTTCCGAAGTCCCGGCAAATGCGCCCGATGACGAACTCAAACACGTGGTAAATCTCTATCTTGAGTTCTTTGGCGAGTGTCATCTGACTGATGACCCGACGAGTGTACCAATCGTCAACCCCACCCGCGTGAATTGGCGGCTATTACCGGCTGGCACCACGCCTTGGGCGCGTGCGCAAACAGCGGTGAAAGCTCGAATCAAGAGTCGCTCCGCTGACAACCAAAGCATAATCATCGATCGTCAGGAGTTTGTGTGCTCACTCAACCCGGATGAAGTGTACGTCGGCCAAGGTGGTTTTGCGGACTACCTCGCATACATCTTCACATCGAAGAAGCTGGTGGTCCTTGAAAGCTTGACTAGCGGAAACGCCATTTATGTCTTCGACAGGAATTGGCGCGCTTTCTCGCATCTTACAAAGAGAGAAATTCTGAGCCGTAATCTGCATAAGCATCGGATAATCCACGCAACAGGATGGAAGCGCGACCTGCGCAATGTGGTCGGTTAGTATATAGCAGCACCGCGCGCCCACCTGCGCCGGTGTTGCGGGCGACGTCGGTGCTGGTGGATGCTGGCTTGCTGGGCGATGCCGCCCACGTAACCGTCGTTCAGCGGTCCAAATCGGTTCCCCGAAACCCGTCGTTCATTCATCGTAAGATTGAGCAATTGGATTGGCAGGTGTGTGTTTTTTAACGTACTTGTTATACTTGCGGAAAATTATGGGTCGTACGTCGCGCATGGGCGCGATGCGGCATAGGCAACGCAAAGTGGCGCAATCGGAACTCTTCCGGATGTTTCTTTTAGGGGTCGTTGCGATGCTCGTGCCGGTGGGCCTGACTGCCTGCACCGACACTACTCCGGCGTATCGCTACCGAATGGCGGTGGAGGTGGAGACGCCAGCGGGGATTAAGACCGGCTCGAGCGTTATCGAGGTCCATACTGACGTTGCCGGTGAATATTCAATTCCGACCCCGGGTCGGGTCAGCACTAAGGTGCGGGGTGAGGCCACTTCGGTAGATCTCGGGAATGGCGAGGTTCTGTTCGCCTTGCTTAGGTCGCCAACGGACGCGGACTGGGCGAGCCGGGTGATGCTCCTGCTGGCGCCCGAAGGGGGCGACTTTCAGGCAACCTTCGATGCAATGCTGCAGGATCGAAGGGAGAAATCCCTTCCGCGTTACTTCCGCGATCGCGGCCACATCGTGAACGAGCGCGCCGCGCCAATGTTGGTAACTTTCAGCGACGTAAACGATCCGACCACCGTCGAACTCGTCGATCCTGACGATCTGACGGCGACGTTCGGCGAAGGTTTTCGTCTCAAGCGCATCACTGTCCGAATAACCGAAGATCCAGTGACCACCCGGATTGAAGAGCGGTTGGGATGGTTGGGGCAGGTTCGCGACATGGGGTTTTCGCGATCAGACTTTCCCCCCAGTATACCGGTCGGTGATTTTTCCGGGATGTTCTCGAAAGGGTTTTGAACGCTCGATCGGGACGTGCATCGACGGCTCCAACTCCATGCCAACCGGTTTGAAGCGAGAGTTGCCAACCAACGCAGCTCTACGGGCCGCCCGGCGGAATACCAGAGGCGGGGATGTTAGCCGCCTCTGGTACCACACGGTTTCTCGGTGACTCAGTTAAAGTCCTTCAAGAAGTCCCAATTAGACGCTTACAGGATCTTCATCGTCATCATTGTCGGAGACGATCAGCGCGATGATACCCACCGCCGCGATCGCTCCAATGATCAGGGCCGGCCCGATCTTGCCGCCGCCGAGCTCTGCCTCTTCGGTCATGGGCTCAGACGCACGCTCGAACGACTGCGCCTGTGCCGCGACTGGCGCTGCCGCCAGCGCTGCCGCTGTCGCGGCGAAAAAGAGGTTGCGAATCTTCATATAGTTGCCCTTCCGTTCGATCTTCAAAAGCCCCGCTGCCGTGTGAGAGCTGGCACGGGTGCGAAACCCTACTAAACATTGATTTAAATGTGAAACCAGTTCGCTCACTCGCCGCCGCGGTAGGGTCTACAAACTCGGTGCAAGCCCGCAATTGGAGTACCATAAGCGGTGCAGCATAAGCTTTCGATGATGCGCGCGGTTCCTCCTTAGGACGACCTTGGTCCGCGTAACATGCGCCAAACGCCTCGCCGGCGGATCAGAGCGATGGCAGTCTTCGCCGACATTTCGGACGTTCAGCGGTTGAAATGGCTTCTTCAAAAGCTACCGTTCGTTCAGGCTCAACAATTCAACACAAGCGGCTGGTTTGAGCGCGGCCTCAGGCCGCTGAACGAGATAATTGGGCGGGTTAGCTGCCCTTCCGTTTCCGGTACGACTGACGAGCAACCTTGGGCGTCGTTGCTCGAGTGAACGCTTGCACCTGATCCCGCAGTTCGTCGAGAGCCGCTTGGAACGCCTCCGCGCTGTCGTCCTTGACCGTGACATCGAAGCGATGACGCTTCCCGTGGTAGTATACACTTTCGGAAACCGTCGTGGGCATATTCGTCTGCTACCATGAAACCCACACGATGTCTGCGTTTCGGGGCGTGTGCGGAAGGGTTGCTGCAATCGCAGAACTGCCTAAGCGGCCACTACTGCTTTGATGTTGCAGTATGGCGTTTCCCGCCGACAAAGCCGACGTTGCCACGGCAAAAACCACTTCCTGAAAGCAGTCGTACATTCACGTCGTGCTGATGGCTGGCATGGGCCGCAAGCGATCTGCCGCTTTCGCGATCCACAAGCGCCATAACTGACGGTTTGCATCTGAGCCATTGAGAAGACTTGCCGAAAGGGGGAACCCGCGTTATTTACAATCAGGTATGATTGTAAATGGAGGGGTTATGGAGCGGCGGAGTTTTCTCGGACTAGTTGGAGGCGTCGCCGGAGGGGCGCTCGTTGTGGCGCGCGCTGGCGCTACGGCCGGCCCGAAGAGCGCTTCGAACAACGATTTCCTATGGGGAACGGCCGGTTCCGCTTACCAATCCGAAGGCGGCAACATCGCGAGCGATTTGTGGGTCATGGAGCATGTGCAGCCTCCGATCTTCGCCGATCCGTCGGGTGATGCCTGCGATACCTATCATCGGTTCGACGAGGACGTCGCGCTCTCGGCCTCGCTCGGCTTCAACACGCATCGTTTCGGTATCGAGTGGTCGCGGATCGAGCCCGAGCGGGGGCAGATATCGCACGCGGGCCTCGCCTATTACCGCCGCGTTCTCGAATCCTGCCACCGGCACGGGTTGAAGGCAGTCGTCACGCTCAGCCATTTCACGGTGCCGCGCTGGGTCGCCGCAAGCGGCGGGTTCACCGATGCCGCCAATGTTGATGCCTTTGCTGCGCACTGCGCCCGCGTGACCGAGGCAATGGGCGATCTCATCCATCTCGCCGCCACGTTCAACGAGCCAAACCTCGCAACTGTAGTCCGCTGGAGCGGGATTGCGGAGAAGTATCGTCCCTTCATCCAAACGGCGCAGAAGGCCGCCGGCACCGCCCAAAACGCGCCTGAGTGGTCGAGCCCCATGCTCGCCGGTGAATCGCAATACGACGGCATCGTCGCGGCGCACGAGCGGGCCACAGTGGCGATGCGCGAGGCGGGCGCGCGCTTTCCGATCGGGCTGACGCTGGCAATCCCGGCCGATACGGCGGCAGGCGGCGACGACAGCGGGCTCAAGCGCAAGCAGTCGGAAATGCTCGATCGCTGGTTCGCCACGTCGGGCGATTTCGTCGGCGTGCAGGTCTATACCGGCGGCGAGGTCGGTCCCGAAGCCGACGTGCCGCCGCCGCCCGGCACCGAGCTGACGCAAATGGGCTACGCGTTCACCCCCGGCGCGGTCGAAGGTGCCATCCGGCTGGCGGCCAGCCGCACCGACCGGCCCCTGTATGTCACTGAAAACGGCGTCGCGACCGAGGACGACAGCCGCCGCATCGCCTATATCGAAGGCGCGGTTGCTGGAGTCGAACGGTGCCTGGCCGACGGCATCGACCTGCGCGGCTATATCCACTGGTCCCTGCTCGACAACTGGGAGTGGGTCGCGGGTTACCGCCCCAAGTTCGGCCTCGTGGCGGTCGAACCGAAGACGTTCCGCCGCCTGCCGAAACCGTCGGCACGCTACCTGGGCGACATCGCCAGGCGCGGCGGCCTCGGCTGATCGAGCGACCGGCGGCGCCTGTCGGGCGCCGCCGGCACGCTCAATCCTTTGCCGCCGTCGCGGCTTCGACCAGCACGCTCACGCCGGGTCCGATCTTGACGATCAGGTCGGCGGCGGGTTGCGGGCGGATGAAGGAATCAAACGGGCGCCAGGATGCCGCCTCTTCCGCGGCGACTTGCGCCAGCAGCCGCTTCGCTTCCTCAGCTTGCGCGGCGCTCAGGGGTGTCCCTCCCTCAAGCGCAGCCAGCGCGGCGAGGCCGCCCTCGGCCAGATCGGCGATCAACGCGGACGTCGGCAAGGCCGCTTCGAGCATGGGCTTGCCGGCCGCGACCGTGCGGTAGCGCGCGTGGTTGTCGCGCCAGGCGGTCAGCCTTCCCTTCAACGTCTCGGCAAGTTCCCGCTCGCCCGCGACATAGCGCGTGGCTTCATCGGCGAAGCGGCGGGCTAGCATGCTATCCACCGGCGCCGCGTCGGCGAGCGCGTTGAGCGGCTGGACGATGCGCTGGCCGGCGAGCATCGCCTTGATACGGTGGTCGTGGGCCATGTTGCGCACCGGGCCAGCGATCGCGAGCAGGTCGAGGACCGGGCCCACGTCACCGGGTGCGAGACGCGCCGCGATCCGCAGCTGGTTGGCCTGGTCGTCGAGGCCGCTGACCGTCAACTGCTCGGCGACGATGGCGAGGCGCCGATACATATCGGTTTCGTCGCGAACCTTCGCTGGCGACCAGAAGCGCTCGGCAAGCACGGCCGCGCGCGGCCAGAGATGGTGGTCGATCAGCTCATCGGAGGCGATCTCGCCCCACAGCGGCGCCTCCGCCCCGATCAGCAGTTCCCCCTGCTCGGCAGTCAGCGGCGGACGGGGATAGTCGACGAGCGCATCGGTAACGACCGCCGCGAGCAATGGGCTGAGCCCGCGCAACTGCTCCGCATGCTCCCGCGTCAGCCCCGCGCCCGAGGTCGCGGCGGGATCGATCGCGTAGTGATAATCGGCGGGCATCAGCAAATTGAGATAGTAGCCGGCCGACATGATCGTGCGATGCCCCTTGGCCGTCGCGTCCGCCATTGCATTGGATGTCTGCCAGGCCTGAACGATCGTGTCCTTGGGAAGCCCGGCTTTGGCAACTTCCTCCCACCCGATCATGGTCTTGCCGAGCTTGCGAACGATCTTCGACACCCGGCGCAGGAAGTATCCTTCGACCGCCTTCGTATCGGCCAGATCCTCGCGCGCCATCAATGTCTTCACGTCGGCCGCGTCGTTCCAGACCGTTTCGCTTACCTCGTCGCCGCCGACGTGGAAATGCGGGTCTGGAAACAGCGGCGCCATTTCCCCGAACAGGCGTTCGAGAAATTCGTAGGTCGCCCCCGATGCCGGGTTCAGCGCCACGGCGGGCATGCCAAGGAATTTGGTCTTCGAGACTGTCCCGACCTCGGGATAAGCTTCCACGATCGCGCGGCTGTGGCCCGGCACGTCGAATTCCGGGACGATGCGAATGCCGTGATCGGCCGCGTAGGCGACGATCTCGCGTATCTCCTCCTGTCGGTAGTATTCGCCGCCCGCGTTGAGCTTCGGATAGAGCCGGCTTTCGACGCGGAACCCCTGATCGTCGGAGAGGTGGAGGTGGAGCGTGTTGAACTTCAACCGTTCCATCGCGTCGATCTGCCGCTTGAGCGTAGCGACCGAAATGAAATGCCGCGCGGGATCGAGCATCACGCCGCGCCAGGCGAAACGCGGTGCGTCGTGGATCGTCTGATAGGGGATGGCGATGCCGGCCGGTGACAGGCCCACGAGTTGGCGTAGGGTCGCAAAGGCGCGCAGCACTCCGGTCGGGCTGTCGGCGTCGATGGCGAAGCCCTCCGCGTTCACGGTCAGGCGATAGGCCTCTCCGGCATCGACCGCGCTTTCGGCCGTGCGGCAGGTCACGCTGACCGCGACCGGCTTGTCGGCGTCGAGGATCAGGCCGGTCTGCTTCAGAACATCGGCGTTCAGCCGCGCGGCCGCCCGTTCGAGCCGCGCCGGATCGCCGCAGCCGCGCCAATCGGCGTCGAGCGGGCCCGCAACCGCCAGTTCCCCCTCGCCATTCATCGTCACCGATTTGGGCGACGGCATCAGTGCGGGCGCGGCCTGCGCCGACGCCGCGAGCAGCAAAGCTGCCGTCGATCCCAAACTTTTCCCGATCATGGCTTCTCCCCATCAGCACCTATTCGCCGCGCGCGGCGTTCGCCTCGGTCGCGTCGAGCCGCGCCTTCCACGGGTCGCGCTTGGCCACCGCGGTTCCGTCCGCTTGAAAATCGAGCAGCGGATCAGCCTCCGGCGTGACCGCGGGCCAATCGGGCAAGCCGGGCCCATTGGGATTGCCGGTCTTGGCGAAGTTGACCCAGTAGCTGTGCATTGTCGTCGCGACGGCGGCGTCGGTCGGGGTCACCTCGTCGCCGAGCAGCGCGGGCAGCGTGTCGAAGGCATAGACGACCTCGCTCGAATGTTCGGCACCCTTGATCGCCTTGCCGCGCAGCGATTCCGCGACATAGGAGAAACGGAACAGGAAGGCCGGCTCGCCATTGGCGGCGACGGTGCGCGCGACCAGCCGTGCAGGTTCGATCATGGTGCGATCACGGCCGATCATGCCGTTGATCGCGTCGAGCGTCGCCGCGCCGTCGGGATCGTAGGCGCGCCGCGCCGCAGCCTCGAGCGGACCAAAAGCCGCGAATGCGGCTTCCTTGCTCGGTGCGCGGTTGAGGCCGAGATCGGCTTCATCGACGCCGACAATGATCGGCAGCGGCGGTGCCGCCTTCAGCGCGGCCGCCGGTTGCGCGGTCACGATCCGGCCATCGACCATCGGGCCCGAGAAGCGCTGCCGCTCACCGAGGAACAGCATGCCCAGCGCGGTCAGATTGCCGGCAATTTTCTCCGCCGGAAGCGCGCGCAGTTTCCCGAGCGCCGCCGCGTCACGCCCCTCGATCCCGACGCTTCTGGCGAAGGCCACGCCGATCTTTTCGGCCGAGGGGTGCGCCGCCGTATCCTTGGAGAGATACTGCGCGCCGAGGAGCTGCGTCCGTCCGCCGCCCGATTGCGCGATGGCCCGGTCGAACAGGCCCTCGGCCAGCGGCGATGCCATCAACGCCAGCACCGACTCCCCGCCCGCCGACGCGCCCATGATGGTGACATTGTCGGGATCACCGCCGAACCCGGCGATGTTGCGTTGCACCCATTTGAGCGCCGCGATCTGGTCGAGGTAGCCGTAATTGCCCTTAGGTTCGCCGGAGTGTTCGGCGGACAGGGCCGGATGGGCGAAGAAGCCGAAGCGGCCGAGGCGATAATTCGGTGCAACGAAGATCACCCCATCGCGCGCGAAGCTCGCTCCCGATGCTTCCGGGGGCACGTTCGATCCGGACACGAAGGCACCACCGTGGATCCACACCAGCACCGGCAGCTCGTCCTCCGCCGCGCCCGCCGGCCGCCAGACGTTGAGATAGAGGCAGTCTTCCGACGGGTTGAACGCGGGATCGGAGGCCGGCCGCATGCAATCATGCCCGGGCCGCGTCGCATCGCGCATGCCCTGCCACGGCGCCACCGGCTGCGGTGGGCGCCAGCGCAAGTCGCCGACGGGCGGCGCGGCAAAGGGAATCCCCTTGAACGCCTCGACGCCCGCTTCGACGGTGCCTTGCACTGCCCCGGCGAGGGTTTCGGCCTGCGGCGGCGCGGCATGAGCGGGCGCGGCGAACAGCAGCAGGCCGGCGAACAGCAGTCCACGGCGCATCGCTCAGCGCGCCCGGTCTTGGGTGGCGGCGGTCAGCACGGCGCTGCCCGTCAGCATCGGCTCGCCCGCCGACTTTCCGACGAAGAAGCTATATTCACCGCGTGGCCGCACCCACTGCCCCGCTTCATCGTCGTAAGAGAGCAGCAGCCACGGATGGGCGTCGATGGTGATTTCGCGGCTTTCGCCGGGTTTCAGCGTCACTTTCGTCCAGCCGGCCAGGCGGTGCGAGCGCCCCGGCGGCGCGACATAGAGCTGCGCGACTTCCGTCCCCTCGCGTGCGCCGGTGTTGGTGATCCGCGCCTTCACGCTGAGGCCTTCGCCACCCCGAAACTCCAGTCCGTCATAACCGAAGCTGGTGTAGGTCAGCCCGAAACCGAAGGGAAAGAGCGGCTTTACGTCCGCTCTATCGAACCAGCGGTAACCAATGTCGCTGCCTTCCACATAGTCGATCGGGAAAGGATCATATTTGACGCCGATGCCAAGCGGACGCTGCTTGGCGGGGTCGTAGCCCACGACCGTCTTGTGCGGCAGCTGCTCGGCCGAGGCGGGAAAGGTGATCGGCAGGCGGCCCTGCGGCGAACTCGTCCCAGTCAGGATCGCCGCCATCGCCTGGCCGCCGCGCTGGCCCGAGAACCAGGCCTCGAGCACGGCCCCGACCTTGTCCAGCCACGGCATCACAACGGGATTGCCCGTCTGCAGTACGACGACCGTTTTGGGATTGGCTGTCGCCACAGCGTCGATCATCGCATCCTGCTCATAAGGGAGCGAGAAATCGGCGTGGTCGATGCCTTCCATCTCGGGCTTCACGGCATAGACGACCACCAGATCGGCCTCGGCGGCGACCGCGGCGGCGCGCTCCGCATCGCTGCCATCGTCGAACACGATGTCGGCGCCCGGCAGCGCGGCCCGTAGCGCCTTCAGCGGCGACGAAAGGCCATAACTAGGTGCAAGCAACGCCGAGAGCGGGTTGGCGCCTGGAGCGTCGCGATAGACGCCGCCCCAGGGAATGACCTGCGACGAGCCGCCACCGATCGGCACGCCCTTGTCGGCGTGGCGACCGATCACCGCGATTGACTTCGCTTCGGCGGCAAGCGGCAGGATGCCGTCGTTCTTGAGGAGGACCATGCCCGCCTCGGCAAGCGCTTGGGCGCGGGCGCTATGGGCTTCCTTGTCGATCGCGCCGCCCGGTGTCGCAGGATGCTCGAGAGCGCCGACCGCCATCATCGACCGCACGATGCGAAACGCCATGTTGCGCACTCGCTCGCGGTCGATTTCGCCGGTCCGCACCGCCTCGGCAAGACCGCCGAAGTAATCCTTGTCCTGCGGCGACTCCTGATCGAGCCCGGCTTTAACCGACGGCGCAAGGCTGTGAACTGCGCCCCAGTCCGACATCACCCAGCCGCGAAAGCCCCAGTCGCCCTTGAGCACGTCGTTAAGGAGAAACTCGTTCTCGCACGCGTAAGTGCCGTTGACCTTGTTGTAGGCGCACATGATGGCGGCGGGCCTGCCGCGCCCGATGCCGATCTCGAAGGCGAGCAGGTCCGATTCACGCAGCGCCGCTTCGTCGATGCGAGCGTTGTAGACGAAGCGTCCGCTCTCCTGCGGATTGAGCGCGTAGTGCTTGATCGTGGAGGCGACGTGGTGATCCTGGATGCCGGCGATCTGCTCCGCCACCATCATGCCGGCGAGGAGCGGGTCTTCGCCGAGGTATTCGAAATTGCGCCCATTGCGCAGTTCGCGCGCGAGGTTGACGCCGCCGGCGAGCATCACGTTGACGCCCTTCGCGAACGCTTCCGCGCCGATGATCCGCCCCGCTTCGCGCGCCATCTCCGGATCGAACGTCGCCGCGAGCGACAGCGTGGCGGGTAGCGAAGTCGATTGCTGGCCGGGACGCAGATAGCCGATGTCGGCCAGTCCGAGGCTGGCGTCGGCAAGGTGCAGCGCGGGGAAGCCGACCCGCTCGATCGCGGGGACGAAACCCGCAGTGCCGATCGCCCCCTCGGGCTTGGGCACGCGCATCGCTTCCGGAATGAAATCGGGGAGCGGAACGCCAAGCTCGAGCAGGCTGCCGCCCGATACCGACGTGGTCAGAGCGATCTGCTCCTCCAGCGTCATCGAATCGACCAACGCGGCGGCGCGCTCATCCACGGTATTCTCCTGGTTCCGGTTTGTGTCGCCCGCCTGTTCGGCCGTGGCCGGCATTGCACATGCCATCGCAACCGCCAGCACGGCGGTGGGTATCGCGCGTCCCATTTCCCTCTCCTGTTTAGATGTCTTCTTGGCTGCGCACCGACAGGACGCCGGTTTCGAGCCCAGCCTCGATCAGGCGGCGAAGCACCTTCACGGAATCTTTCACGCTTCCGGGTACGGGCGCCAACACCTGCGCAATCGACAGGCCGCGGATCGCCCAGACGATCAGGCGCATTACCGCCATCGCGCCTCGGGTGTCGCCCGGAGCCGCCAGGTGCGTGAAGGCGAGCGCCTGTTCCTCGATCCGGGTCTGCACGGGCGCCAGCTTCTCGCAGAGATGCGGATCGCTGCGCGACCCCTGCAGGATCTCGAGCACGGCGACACCCGACGGCCGACTGAGCACGTCCCACGCCATTTCGGAAAATGCGAGCAGCCTTTGCTCCGGATCGGCCATCCCCCTCAAATGTTCGGCGTAGCGTTCCAGCTCTTCCTCGAACACCGCCTCGACCACGAACGTCATCAGGTCGGCCTTGGTGCGGAACTGGTGGAGCATCGCCCCCCGGCTAACCCCCGCCTTCTCGGCGACGAGCATCGTCGAGGTCGCCGCATAACCGTGTTCGTGGAGCGTTTCGATCGCCGCCGAAAGCAAGGCTTCGCGCGTCCCCGCGCTTCGTTCCGCCTGCGTCCGCCGACGCGGTTTCTCAGCCATCCCTCGATCTCCACATTTACAAGCAGGATTGACCGTTACATATGGCCGGGATAGAAACATGGCAAGCCAAAAGGCGGCGCAGGGGGAGACTTGGAATGATCGATCGGCGCATGTTCCTCGCCGCGGGCGTGGCGAGCGTGGTGATGCCAGCGATCGCGCGGGGAGCCGCCGTGAGGCCCGCCATCGGCGTGCAGCTCTACATGGCGCGCGAACTGCTGGCGAAGGACTTCGAGGGCACCATGGCCGCCATCGCCGCCACGGGCGTGCGGCATGTCGAGTTCGCCGGATTCTACGAGCGCGCCGCGCCGGCCATTCGCGGCATTCTCGAACAGAACGGCTTGAACGCCGCCGGCGCCCACGCGGTGCGCGCCGATATGGAGGATGCGGAGATCGAGCGCCTGATCGGTCAATGCGCCGAAATCGGCATGGACTACATTGTCGCCCCGGTCCCGCTCGTCCCCGCATTTCGGTCGCTGGTCGGCAAGTCCGACAACGTATTTCGCGACGCGATCGCCGCCCTGACGCGCGACGATTTCCTGCGCACCGCCGAGCGGTTCAATCTAATCGGCGGCAAGGTGAAAGAGGCGGGGATGCGTTTCGCCTATCACACGCATGGGCTCGACTTCATCCGCTTCGGCGATCGCTACGCGTTCGACGACATGATCGAGCGCTGCGATCCGGCGCTCGTCGATTTCGAACTCGATATCGGCAATACCATCGCAGCGGGCGTCGATCCCCTGCCCTACCTGAAGAGGCTCGGGCCGCGCGCGCCGCTCGCGCATCTCAAGGATTGGAAACCGGGCTTCGAACCAGCCGTCGACCGGATCCCGCGAACTGCCCCGATCGGCACAGGCGTCATCGACTTCCGCGCGACGATGAAAGCGATGGCGGCGGCCGGCGTCCGCTATGCCTTCATCGAGGAGGAGGACACGCCCGCCGATCGGGTAATCGGCGCAATCGGCGCGGCCTATCGCTTCCTATCCGCCCTCTAGTTCGCTGGCGCGCGCCGCCGCCAGCGCGCGCTCGGCGACCGGCCGCATCGCCGCATAGCCGGCGGGCGTGGGATGGACGCCGTCCTCGGCGTGCTCTTTCGAAAGACCGCCTTCGCCATTGTCGAGCGCGCTGTAGTAGTCGGCATAGACAAGACCCTTGTCGGCCGCGAGCTTCCGCAAACGCTCGTTCAGCGCCGCGATCGTGTCGGCCGGGTCGATGCCGGGCCGCCAGTCGAAGCGCTGCGCGGGCAGCACCGATCCCAGCACGACCTCGATACCGTGCGCCTGCGCTAGATCGACCATCGTGCGAATGTTCGCCTCGATCCGGTCGAGCGAGGTCGGCCCGCCATTGCCCGCAATGTCGTTGGTGCCGGCCATGATATGGACGATGCGCGGTTCGAGCGCGATCGCATCGGCGCGAAAGCGCGCGACCATCTGCGTCGTCGTCTGACCGCCAATCCCGCGGTCGATGCGGTCGCCGGTGAAGAAGCTCGGCTGTTCGCGCAGCCACAATTCGGTGATCGAGTCGCCCATGAAGACCACGCGATCGGCCGTGGCCGGCGGCAATGCACGGTTAGCCTCGGCGTAACGGCAAAGCCCCGGATAGTCGGCAAGCAACAATTCCTGCTGCCATTGCCGGTATATGCCCATTCCCGCCTCCGACCTCGGCGGCAAGGGCTCGCCGGCCGCGGCCGCCGCCTTTGCACGGGTCATATAGTCGGAGACGATGGCCGGCATCGGCGGCAAGTTCGCACAGGGATCGGCGACGACGCCAACCTTGGGCGCGGGCTCCGCCGCCACGGTTGCCGGTGCAGCGGCCAACAACGGCCAGATAATCCAGGATTTCATATTCAACTCGCCCTCCTGCGCATTTTTCGAACACCTACCCGCCACGTGAATAACTTACAAGCGATCTTGACTGCTTGTAAGTTGCGGCTGTACGGGAACATCGACAGCAACGGCGCCTTTCAGCGCCCGATGGGGAGGATATCATGGATCGATTCGGCGCGGGACGAAGCATCTTGCTCGGCACGGTGGCGGCAACTGCCCTGTGGACGGCGCCCGCCATGGCGCAGAGCGAAAAAGACGACACGGCGGCGAGGGGCAGCGGCGACGAAATCATCGTCACCGCGACCCGCCGCGAAGCGCGCCTGCAGGATGTTCCGATCTCGGTAACCGCCGTCTCAGGGGAAGCTCTCGCCAAGTCGGGACTGAAGGAAGTCAGCGACATTCAGTACCTGGCGCCGAACGTGACCTTCTCTGCCACCAACCCGGTATCGAATGGTGGAGGCTACCAGATCCGCGGCGTCGGCACGCAAACCTACGACAGCGGCGTTGAGCAGACCGTGGGTCTCGTCATCGACGGGGTCGTCATCGGGCTGGCGCGCGATCCCGGCTCGACCGGCTTTGCCGACATCGAGCGGATCGAGATTCTGCGCGGCCCGCAAGGCACGCTGTTCGGCAAGAATTCGAGCGCGGGCGTGATCCAGGTCATCACGAAGAAACCGCAACTCGATGTGCCCTCGATGTCGCTCAACCTCAAATATGGGGAGCGCAACGAGCGCGTGGTGCAGGCAAGCGCTAATATGCCGCTCGGCGACACCGTCGCGCTGCGCGTATCGGGCTACAGCAATGCCCAGGACGGCGCGATTCCCTACGTCCTCAATGAATCGCGGGCGGTGGGCGACCGCAAGAACAACGGCATCCGCGGCAGGTTGCTATGGGAGCCGGCGGACAACCTCTCGTTCCTGCTGACGGGCGAATATCAGACCGCCTTTGCGCGCGATGGCGCGATCATCCAGTCGCTGGGCTCGAGCGCGCTATACAACTCGCAGTTCGCCGCCTTTCCGGTGAAGCCCGGCCCGGACGTCTATCTGAGCTATATGGATGGCGACTGGACCGCGGACACTTCGCTTTATGCCGGATCGCTGGAAGTCAATCTCGGGCTTGGCGACCACACCCTGACCTCGATCACCGCCTATCGCCATCTCGAGACGCTGCAACTCTCGGACATCGACGCTTCACCCGCCAATGTCTTCAACAACAGCGACGGCGGCGTCGACAGCAACCAGTTCACGCAGGAACTGCGTCTGACCTCCCCCGGGGGCGAGCGTCTCGAATACGTGCTCGGCCTCTATTACTACCGCACGGAGAACGCAGGCTACGCGACCCAGTATGGCAATTATTACGGGCTGTTCGGCATGCCCGTGGTCGTGGGCGGCGGGCGCCGCGATGCCAGCAACCAGGTTCGCAGCCTGGCCGCCTTCGGCAACGCCACCTTCGCCCTGACCGATGAGATCAAGCTGATCGGCGGCATGCGCTATACGAACGACCGCAACCACGGCACGCTGGTCGTGACGCCGCTGCCCTTCCCCGCCGTCCCGCTCGGCACGCTGCCCGACTATGACGGCACGGTGAAGGCGGACAATCTGTCAGGCAAAGTCGGCATTCAGATCGAGCCGAGCCGCGATGTCATGTTCTACGCGACCTATTCGACCGGCTTCAAGGGCCCGGCGATCGATGGCACCGGCGGCGTTATCCGTGAGGTGAAGCCCGAAACCGTGAAGAGCTGGGAAATCGGCGCCAAGACGAGCTTCCTCGATGGCAAGGGCACGTTCAATCTGGCGCTCTACTGGTCGAATTTCCGCGACTTCCAGGCGCAGACCTTCGACACCACGGTCACCCCGCCCGCCTTCTATCTCTCCAACGCCGGCATGCTTCGCGCGCGGGGCGTCGAGGTGGAGACGAGCTTCCGCGTCACCCCGGCGCTGCGCCTGTCGGCAAGCGGCGCCTACAACGACGCGACCTTCCGCGACTACGACGGCGTTTGCTATCCGGGCCAGCCCATCTCGCCCGTCGTCGGCGAGGGATGCTATGTCGCGCCGGGGACGACCACGACTGTCGCCAACTATCGCGGCTATCGGCTGCCCAACGCGCCCAAGTGGTCATACGTCCTGCGCGCCAATTACGAGCAACCGGTTGGCGACGATTTCGAGATCGATGCCTCCGCCAACTGGGCGTGGCGTTCGAAAACCCAGGCGGTCATCGGCGATCCCAATGCCGAGATCGCCGCCTATGGTCTGCTCAACGGGACGATCGGCATCGGCGCCGAAGACGGTAGCTGGCGGATCGGCATCTATGCCCGCAACCTGCTCGACAAGCGCTTCTACGCGCCTTACGCGGCCGGCGTCATCAATCCGGACGGCTATGCGAAGATCGTGATGCCAGAAGCATTCCGCACCATTGGCGGCACGCTCAGCTTTCAATTCTGAACTCGCAGCACGGTTACCATTGAACGATGCCTCCGCACCGGCTTCCCGAGCCGTCGGGAAGCCGGTGATGGCTCATATTTCGGTTCTCTCGGATAAGGTCAGTGCATCGTCGATATCGACACCGAGATAGCGAACGGTGTTCTCGATGTTGGTATGGCCGAGCAATATCTGCACCGCTCGCAGGTTTCCCGTTGCCTTGTAGATCAGCGAAGCCTTTGTTCGGCGCAGCGAATGGGTGCCGTACTCGCGCTGATCCAGACCAATGGTCGAAACCCATTCATCGACGAGCCGAGCATATTGCCGCGTGCTGAGGTGACCGAGGTAGTCCACGCGGCTGGGAAAGAGGAAGTCATGAATGTTGCCGCGACGTCGTGCCAACCACGCCGTCAGGCTCTTCCGCGCTTCCGACATGATCTCAAACTGGACGGGCCTGCCCGTCTTCTGCTGGATGACAGTTGATCGGTTCCGGATGTCTCCGCCACTGATCACGTCGCCGATCTTTAGTTTGACGAGGTCGCAGCCACGAAGCTTGCTGTCGATCGCCAGATCAAACAGCGCGCGGTCACGCAATCTGCCGTGCTCATCGAGATAGAATCGAATGGCCCAAACGTCGCGAGGCTTTAGTGGTCGCTTCGGGCCGACATTCTGCCCAGCATTCCAGGGGCGCCGTTGATGCACCGCCGGATCAAGATCTGAGTAGCCCATGGCATTTCTCCAACGGCCGGGATGGCCAATCAGAGGATATCGCGTTCGCGCACATCAGGCGTAGCAGTCGTCGCCGACATCTTGGTCATTAAGACGAACCGATCGGACGCCTGAAGCGGCCGTCCGTTCAGCCGCCGGCGCAGCGACTGCTACGTCACGAAAGGCTGCGCCGGCCTGACATCAGTGCACGCTTTGCGCAACGTCAGCAGAAGGAGCGGTGCTTCGCGCGATT